>DATMAT010000059.1 GCA_035559815.1 Thermodesulfobacteriota bacterium | reverse complement strand
TAAGAATAACCTGAGCGATTCTACATAAGATGTCAGCTTTGAGTATCTAGGAGTTTGCTTCAGGTTTTTACTAAAGGTGTGTTGTTTAATGCTTGTCAAATTATCTGGATTCTCCTTCCAGGATTGTTTAGCCAAATCTTTAGGTCTACTCGTTCTTATTTTTTTGGAACCTGAGTCCGCTAAGACCGCATAATATTCTTCGGATGAAAGATCGTTCCTTAAGCTATTAAGATTTTCACAGTATTTTATTGTCTCACCGTTTATGCAGGTATCACTGTTTTTACCGCCGTTTAACGTGTCTGTACCCAGCCCGCCGTCTAGATAATCGCTGCCACCTTCTCCTCTCAGGGTGTCGCCTCCGCCACCGCCGTAAAGCTTGTCATTACCTGCGCCCCCATAGAGCTTATCCCTCCCGGCACCTCCATCAATACAGTCTGCTCCACCATAGCCTCTGATGGTATCATTGCCCCTGAAGCCGCAAATTATGTCGGCGTTAGGGGTTCCTTCCAGGATGTCGTTTCCGTCGGTTCCTCGAATGGCACCGGAATTATTGCAGTCACAATTACTAGAGGTTAATAAATTAAAGGTTGCGGTGCAAGCCTTATCTGAACTCATCATGACCAAGCCGTCCGAGCAGTCTGGGTCCCCGCTCCAGCCGGCGAATGAGGAGCCCGACCCAGGTGTCGCAGTCAGAGTTATTTCTGTATTCTCGTCGTATTTCTCGCTGCAATCACTACCGCAGTTGATCCCGGCAGGACTGCTGGTTATGGTTCCAGCTCCTGTCCCTGATTTGCTAGCTGTAAGAGTGTACCGCTTTGGTGTGCTATTCTGGTAGTTTGATATCACAATCTCCCGAGGGGTATCACCGACGTTGATGGTATCAACCAGGCTTTTGGTCGGAACATCTGCAACAACTACGATATTGTCTAGGTCATTAACCAGATAGATTCTATCTCCGTCCGGACTAACCGATATGTCTGAAGATGCTGAATCTGTGTTAATGGCATCTATCAGGTTATTTGTTGATGTGTCTAAGACCGATATTACATCGTCACTGATATGAGCTACATAAAGTTGAGTTCCTTCGGGGTTAACTGCTAAACTCCAGGGCCCTCTCCCGACGCTTATTGTCTCGATAACCGAATTTGTGAACGTGTCTATAATGGACACACTGTTGCCACCCTGAAGTCTTGGGTCATTCCAAGAGTTGGCTACGTAAACATAGTTGCCATCCAGACTAATCGCTATGGCTTTGGGCAGAATTCCCACAAAAATATTGTTGATAACAGTGTTTGTCGAAGCATCAATTACCGATACACTGCCGTCAACATAGTTTGTTACATAAGCGCGATTTCCGTCGGGGCTAATCGCTACCTCCATAGGAGTATTGCCCACGGTTATCGTATTTACTACCGTATTGCTAGCCGCATCGATCACTGATATGCTGTTGTCAAACTCATTCACTACATAAACCAGGGATCCATCGGGACTGAAAGCTAAGTGCCTGGGACCAGCACCTACGTTGACCGTACCTACCACACTGTTTGTACTTGTATCAACCACCGATACGCTATTGCTGTCTTGGTTAACAACGTAGATAAACGCATCATCGGGGCTAATTGCTATGCCTATCGGTGAATCTCCAACTGCTATTGTCTCAACCACAACATTCGAGGAGATATCTATAACCGATATGCTGTTATCCCATTGGTTCGTTACGTAGGCCAGGTGTGCGGATGGTAAACCAAATCTGGCCGTGCAGTTTTTTGAATAATCGATAGTTACTATGCCGTCATTACAGTCTTCGTCGTCACCGGTCCATCCGGCAAATACGAAACCGGTGTCCGGAACCGCCGTAAGAGTTACCTGTGTGTTAGGTGGATAATTCTCTGAACAGTCATTTCCGCAATCTATACCCGCGGGACTACTTGTCACTGTTCCCGAGCCCACTCCGTTCTTATTTATGGTTAGAGTAAATAAATCCGGTTCAAAGGTCGCTATGCAATTCTTATTCGTATTAAGTGTTACCTGATCACTACAACCTTGATCACCAGTCCACTCCACAAATCTCGACCCTGGGTCGGGTATTACCATCAAAGATACAACCGTGTTTATAGCGTAGTTCTCCGTGCAATCACTGCCACAGTCTATTCCGGAAGGACTGCTAGTTACCTTCCCGGTTCCAGTGCCTGATTTGCTTATGGCGAGGGTGAATTGCTCTGATGATTGAGTAAATATAGCGGTGCAAGATTTACTAGAATCCATGCCAACTATGCCATCGGAGCAATCGGAGTCACCACTCCATCCCTCAAAAATTGAGCCGGAATCGGGGATCGCTTTAAGAGTTACATTAGAGTTAACCGTATAATCCTCAGTGCAATCAGACCCGCAATTTATTCCACCGGGATTGCTGGTTATCGTACCTGATCCCGTTCCTGACTTATTGATAGTTAAAGGGAATTTTTGCGAGGAAGTGGTGAAAGTCGCCCTGCATTTCTTATCAGCATCCATCGTGACTATACCGTCGGAGCAATCCGGGTCTTCACTCCATCCCGAAAAGACCGATCCCGCATTGGGAACCGGAGTCAGGGTTACCTGAGTATTTGGTTGATAATACTTGGAGCAATTTGGGAATGTAGTGCAGGTGTTAGCTTGTGGATTTCTTGTTACTGTCCCTCCTCCGGTTATAAATACATCTAGCTTAAAGGGTGTAAAGATGGCGACACAGGTCTTATCTCCATCCATGGTAACTTTGCCATCCAGACAGTCGGGATCACCATCCCAGCCTAGAAAGGTCGAGTTGTAGTCAACCTCCGGGTCCGTGCAAAATTGGCCGGGGCCTGGCGGGCATTCCGATAATGTAAAAATTTGAAACTCTACCTGGGTATTAATTCCGTAGGTTTCCCCACAATCGTTGCCAAACTGAAAGGAATCAAGATCACCCAAACCTCTACAATCAATTCTTACATCGGGTGCGCGAGGATTCCCGGATAATCCTTTTACTTTTCCGAAGCCCTTTATACTGATTGAAAGGTCAAACTGTTGTGCGGATTGGATAAAGGTAGCAGTACATGTTTTACTCACATCCATAGTAACTATTCCGTCCGAGCAGTCTTCATCTCCACTCCATCCTTCAAAAATTGACCCTTCATTTGGAATCGCTGTTAGTGTAACTAAAGTATTTGTATCAAATGTATGGTTACAATCACTACCGCAGTTTATGCCGCTAGGGGAGCTGGTAACTGTTCCAAAGCCGTTGCCTTGTTTGTTTATGATTAATGTATTCCCGGGGATTAAGTCGAATGTGGCTGTACAATTTAGGTTACTCACCACATTTGCACCTTCGGTTGGGGATGTTGGGCAACCGGGCGTTCCACTCCAACCGCTAAATCTGGAACCGGGATCCGGGATGATTTCGAAAAAGACAACTGCGCCTTCATCATAAACTTCGGTGCAATCATCTCCGCAGTCTATTTTGGGTGGATCCTCGAAGGCACTCTTTATCCTTCCGCTGCCTGTTCCATTTTTTTGTATGGTGAGGGTAAATTGCCGTCCTTGAGAAAGATTAAAGGTAGCAATGCAGTTTTTACTCGAATCCATAATTACAGAACCATCCGAGCAGTCGGGGTCTCCACCCCAGCCTATAAAAGTTGAACCAAAATCAGCAATTGCGGTCAGGGCTACTTGTGTGTTCTCATCATACTCTTCTCCACAATCACTTCCACACTCTATTCCCGGTGGAGAGCTGGTTACTGTTCCCGCCCCCTGACCTGATTTGCTCACGGTGAGTGTATGTTTTGTGGCCGATTCGGTATTAAATGTCGCTATACAGTGTTTGTCGGCATCGAGTTTGACCACACCGTCTGAACAATCAGCGTCTCCGCCCCACCCAATGAAATTGGAATCTGATTCGGGTACTGCGGTCAGAGTCACTTCTGTGCTAACGTCGTAAGCCTCTACGCAGTCTTCTCCGCATTCTATCCCTTGAGGGCTGCTGGTTACGGTACCGGAACCGGTTCCATTTTTAGTGACCGTCAGCGTATGCTGGTTGGCCTTCAATGCAAAGCTAGCAATACATGTTTTGACCCCATCCATAATTACGATTCCGTCAGAACAATCTGGGTCTCCGCTCCAACCTGCAAAATTTGAATTATCATCTGGGGCCGCAGTTAAAGTGACCTCTATGTTTTCTGCCGGGTAGACCTGGGTACAATCTTGTCCGCAATCAATTCCTAGTGGATTACTGGTTACGGTTCCACTGCCTAGACCGTCTTTCAACACGGTTAGAAAAGGAAACGTACGAGAAATTTTTATCGTTTTTAAACGGTGGCGGTTATCGTAGGTAAAATCGGATGTTACCCCTATGGCGTTGATATGATAAGCGGGCGCTCCCGATGGATGATAAATGGTATTGCCGATGAATAAAATGTTAGATTGGTCGTATATGTCCAATAATCTATTACCAGCGTCATAGAAGTAGTTGACTATCTCTCCCGATGGATAAACCGCTTGAACAAGGTTGTTTCTCTCGTCATATACGAAATCGACGCTGTAACTTATGTTATCTAATAAGGTGTCTTGCCGTATCAATCTATTTGATTGGTCGTATAGGTAGGAGTAAGAATAGCTTCCAGAGCCACTCTCCATCAGGGTCCTGTTGTTTGCATGGTCATATTCATAGACAACGTCATCCTCTGGAGAGGGATGATTGATAAGAGTTAACCGGTCAAGCTGGTCATAAAGGTAAGTTATGGTCTTACCGTCGGCGCCAGTTTTAGATATAACGTTTCCTATTTCGTCATAGGAATAAGTAGTTGTTCCACTCTCCGGATGTGTTTCTGAAGCCAGGAAGCCTTTGGAATTATAGTTGAAGACCCGGTCTCCCCCTGCTGGGGAATCTACACGAATGATATTTCCGAGGAGATCGTATTCATAGGATGTTGTATTGTTCTGAGCGTCTTTTACGCTATAGAGCCTTTTATCCTCAGGGTCGCCGAAAGACTTGAAACTGTATGTAGTGGCGATGCCTTTTTCATTGTTGATTGTTACGGTATTACCGGAATATGAATAGGTTACTGAAGTATTATCGGGATGGGAGATTCGCGTCACTCTTCCCAGTGCATCGTAAGTAAAGCTATTTCCGGTGTTTGGGGTTGAGTTGTCAAAGGCATAAGGTAACGATTCATAAATCTTACGCCCGCATTGATCATACTTCTTCTCGGTCAAGACGCCTATATTGGATGTAGTGCCAATCGGCCTGCCCAAGCCGTCGAAATTATATCTAACTTCGGAGATACCCTTCTTGACAATATAGCTCCGGCCGTCTGTATTATCGTAGGTTATAACGGTTTTTACTTCACCGCTCGGCGGAGGGGTTACTGCTATTAATCTATTTATCCCGTCATAGCTAAAGGAGGTTTCATAGCCTCTTCCATTGGTTAAACTGGCAATGGTTCCTTCCCAATTTATTGTCTTAACCTCGGAGTAGACCGGATTTGAGGCCGAGGAGCTTGATGAGCCATATCTGATGCGCCCTGCTATTCCGTAGTTATACTGGTCAAAGTGGGTATAGAAACCTCTAGCGTTCTTCTTCCATTCTAGATTTCCGTCGGGATGATAGGAAAACTCCGTAAGTACGCCGTATCTATCTTCTGAAAGCAGGTTTCCTTTGCTGTCGTAGGAGTTACTGATTGTTTTAGTCTCGGAGTCGTTTGTTAAGATGATGGACCTGGGCTTGCCCACTATGTAGTTCCCATCATCGAGGTTTTCATAGTGTGATATCTCAGTTGTTCTTATCAGCTCTCCTGATTCTTCGATTCTGGTTGGCGCACCATAAAATGTATCGTATGTAAAGTTGGTGGAGTAGCTGCTACCGTCTCTATTTATGTTTTTTGAGTTTAAGAGCGGTATGAACGACCCCGGGGTCCCGGAGACCGGGTCGTACGAATCGTCTGAAATCTGTCGAGGAGTCCAGGTATATATCTCATTTTGTATTGAATTATTTTCTGCATCTTTTATCTCTTTTTCCCGGAGAAGCCCGACTGCCCAGCCGTCCAGATATGAGCCTTCACGAAGTCCGTAAAACTTATACACCGTTTTATTTTCACACGAATCGCTAACAGTAGTGCTATCCTGGTTGCTCGAAGGATCATAGGAATAAGTCCATGTTCCTGGGATTATACCGGGACCGGAGGCGTTTCGGGACTTTATTGCCCTGAATTTAAAGGGTTTGTTGGGATCGTAGATTGAGGCTAAATCTAAGGTATCGTACTGGTATTCCACAACACCACCGGAAGGATAAGTAACTGATATTAGTTCACCATCGGGGTGTGTACCATCTCCATCATAGAAATATTTCCAGCCAGGACCCTCGGGGGGTTTGACCTCTTTTAAAAAATATATGGGAGACCCACCCTGATTACCGATGAAATAGGAATAGATGTAGTTCTTGCCGTTGACATCGATCATGCTGACAGCATTACCTCTACATGCATTGTTGACCGTATCGAAGCTTATGATTCTACCGACACTGTCGGTTATCCTTTTGATGTGAGGGGTCTTTGATCTCGGGTCGCTGTTTGGACATTCTCCCAGATTCCCGGTTTCCGGGTCTGACCCATCCATATTGCAACAATCATAATATTCAATCCTTATCTCGTTTCCGTTTGTATCTTTTATCGAGGTTGCGTAATATTGGTGTACGGAAATAAGGTCGGTGACATATTGCCCGAAGGTATAAACCGTACCGTCTGTCAATGTCATGGTGAATTCCTTCTTTGCTTCATCATAATTAACCTTCCAAAAATCTTCCGTTATAAAGTTGCTATTTATATGCGAATTGATATTTGAATGGTTATTGTTGTATAAATTGTGGAAGGAGCCATCGGGCATTTCCAGGTAAAGCAGAGGTCCGTTTACCGAAAAAGGTTCGTGTACAATCCTGCCGAAATGAAAGGTCCAGCCGATTCCCATTGATCCATTCCTTATGCCCGAAATCTCGCTGGTATCGGGATCAAGGAATATCTTGCTGTTATATGTTCTTTGTATCTTTAAATCCAAACCTCCGTTTCCTGGTAGGAAGACATCTGTATGTGAGAGTATTAGATTCCCGGAAAAGGGGTTCACATATTCTTGGGTCGAATACTCGATGTATGTTCTATTGGACCTGAATCCCGTTTCATCGTAATTATCGCCTATAGCAAACGTGTTAATTACCGGTATTGAAATTGTTAGCAGGCATGTCAAAACAGTGGTTTTTATGATAGTGAGAAATTTTCCATCCATTAAACAAACTCCTCTTATATACCTGATGGACTCTTTTACAGCATAGGCTAGGTATATTTGAGTAAGACTTAACTCCGTTTACTTTGAGACTAGGTCAAAGCTGGAGGGAATCATCTTGTCTTGAATATTTCTTAGCAAGGCTCCATTCAGTAACTTTCATAGCCTAATTTTTCTGTCTTCTTAAAAAGAGAATCAATCGTGCCCCACTACTATTTTGGGCTTAGAAATCCTCTGCTACCCTGAAATAACAAAAAGGCTCGATACAAAGAGCTACGGGCGAGTCTATTGGTTTCTAGCTATTTGGTAAGTCGGTATAATAGAAAATATGAACAGGGTAGAGGCAATTCGAAAAATGATTGAATTGGGAGGGTGGAAAATAGAAGATCTGGGCGGCGAGGTTAATAGTAAGGGTATCTTCGAGATTAAACACGGGGGCTGTGTAATCGGATGGATGACCGAGGGGGAGGGCCGGGGGCTCATTATATGCAAACCATTTTCCGGGATGTATGTAGAGGTCTCTTATGAGACTGACAATTATAAACCGGCAAGCCCTTCCTTCGATGAGTTAAGAAGGTACGTGGCAGAAGAGAGCATTAGAATTTGGGATGGGATTAGGTAATAAGACTCGTAAAGAATCTTGAAAGTAATTAGAAAGTTTTGGATAGTCTTTATAGTTATTTTTTGTATATCTCCTACCCATGCCGGAGAGATCGATGCCGAAAAAACCGTTGATGAGAGTTTGCCCAAGTATATCTTTAAGACTCTTCCTAAGAACCTACTGCTTGGAACCGGGAAGAGCCTCTGGGGATATAATCTCGCCGCCCTAGGTATAGGAGCCGGAGCGGCAATAACCCTTTCCCAAAGTGATGCGGACATGGAGATACAGGAAGATGCCGCCGATTCGTTAGGAGATTTTGGAAAAATAGGAGACATCGGAGGGAATGGACTCACTCTGGCTGGGATAGCATTCTCGACTTATATATTGGGTAGATTGGCAAAGGACGAAAAAGCTATCGAAACGGGCAAGGCCCTGATCGAAGCAGAGATTATAGCAGCGGTGATGACGAAGATAATAAAAGTCTCTACCGGTAGAGAGAGACCGAACGGAGTTGATGACCGCTTTTCCTCCTCCTTCCCCTCCGGTCATGCGTCGGGCAGTTTCGCCCTAGCTTCGGTATTCGATGTTATGTATGGCCATAAGATAGGAATTCCGCTATATATGTTCGCCGGGTTTGTGGGATATTCTCGCCTCTCGGATAACAAGCATTTTTTATCGGATGTTTTATTTGGGGCAGTTCTAGGGACAGTGATTGGAAGAACAGTAGCAAAAATGCATAAAAAGGAGGAGTATAAGAAGTTATCTATACTTCCTTATTCTGACGGAAGTAGTGCGGGGCTGATGCTTAGTCTATCGTGGTAGAAAAGTGGATTCGGGGTCAGGATTTAACCGTATAAATCTAAAGTCCTGGGCCAGGTCTTGGAGGTTGTGGATCCAGGAACAAAAGAAGAGAAAGGACGCAACTTGTTTTTCGTCGAAGAACGCTTTCCACGGTACACCTCGCTGGTGGGAGGCTAAGAGTTTCTTTCTGAGAGTATCACTAAATAGCAAGTTCGGGGCAAAGCCTATAGTTATCAATCTTTCCTCTGGCACTTAGGACAATAATAAGTCGTGCGCCCGGTTACCTTTATCTGTTCGAGCGAACTACCGCATCGGGGGCACAGACCCTTCTTACTCCGCCCTTTAATCAGGTAGGACTCCGGAAATTGTTCATAGTCCGCCCAGTGTTTTATGGCCGTGTGAAGCACCTTTTTCGTTTTCTGGTAGAGGATTTTCATATCTTCCCGGTCGAGTTGCCCTGCCTTTTTCAAGGGGTGTATGCCCGACTGGAACAGTATCTCGTCGGCATAAATATTGCCTACTCCGGCAATGAGCTTTTGGTTCATGAAGGCGGATTTGAGAGAGCCTTTGGCTTTCATCAGGATATTTTTAAAAGTGGGCATGTCCAGTTCGAGCGCATCCGGTCCCAGCTTTTTACTCTTGATGTATTTCTCTACGTCCTTTACCAGACCGACCTGCCCGAATTGCCTCTGGTCTATGTAAATCAGCTTTGACCCGTTTGTAAACCTGATTATGACCCGGCTATAGGGCAGGTTGTTTTCATTACGGGAATACTTGAGATACCCGGTCATGCCG
This sequence comes from Thermodesulfobacteriota bacterium, assembly GCA_035559815.1. Classification (NCBI taxonomy): domain Bacteria; kingdom Pseudomonadati; phylum Thermodesulfobacteriota; species Thermodesulfobacteriota bacterium. The sequence continues at coordinate 28,865 of DATMAT010000059.1, read as the reverse complement.
AAATGGAACATGAGCCATTGACCGCCCTTCAGGTTCACAAAGAGATATTTCCCGTGGCGTTTAGTCGATCTTAGAGAACGTCCCTCCAGACCCCTCTTCAATTTCTCTATTGATATGTTTCTCAGGATTTTCCCGCTTTGCACCTCTACTTTACTGATCCTCTGGTTTAGCGAGGTTGCATCGAGGTATTTTTTGAAAACTTCGACTTCCGGCAGTTCTGGCATGGAGAAAGGCCTTTATTGAGATATAATCGGCAATATATCTTAGCTTATCTTTGTCCGTTAGTATAGAAAATCGGTTCATACTTTGTCGTTGAGAGAATTCTGAGAGCATATGTTTACACTGAAAAGGGCGAAACATCTTGGCGATGTCAACTTCTTACAATGCGCTTTTAATGGATGAATATTGATCTCGTGTGCAAATTGACAGTGCAGTAATATAGATTTGTTTGGTACATAACTCTGGCGAAAGAGACAGTAGAAGTCGCCGATAAGGGTGTTTATCCGTGTTTTTCTAGTTCCTTCTGCTTGAGATGGAGTAGGACTTTTATAGTCTGTAATATCCTAGCACATTTCATAAAAGTAACACACCCCGTTCCTTCGGGACACCCCTCTGAAGAGGGGACAAATCCCTAATCTTTTTCTTCTCCCATTTGTAAAGGAAACCGGGCAGGATGGGAGACTGTATAAGTGAGCAAAATGGTGAAGGTTTATATATCTGTAGGGAACGCAGGTCTGCGTTCCTTCCTTTTTTCAAATGAAAACCTGCGTCCTAGGCTCTTTGAAATCATGCTCTGTTACTAGCTTTGCTATCGCCCTCGCAATTTTCTCCCCGCCCTTAACTGAGGGCTCAATGGGATTCGCATAATCAGCATTTTCGTTGCAGACAAGACGCAGGTCAATCAATGGAATTCCCGCGGCGAACGCCTCACCTATTATGCAGTCGTTGAACACGGTCAATGCGGTAACCGCAAGCCTTTGCAGCACTGCGTCTGGGAAATTGGGATAATAAATGGTACACACAGCCGTCGGGATCCCGTGAGAAAGAACCTCGGTCAGCATACGGTTATATTTTATTTCAAAATCCTTGCCAAGCTGTGACAGCCTGTTTAACACATCGGCCACAGAAGATGCACTCTCATATAAAAACCCGGCGTAACCCAAAGCATCATTCCCTCCGATGCTGATAATTAAATGGCTGGCATCATTTGGAACATATTTTAGCTGAGCGTGGATATCTTGAATCGTGCTTCCATCAACCGCAAGCAAGGTTACTTTCCAATCATTTGGCAGCAGGCTCTCCAATTGACTGCGAACATCCGGTCCGCCTTCTACATAAGCGGCGTTATCGAAAATTGAATCACCAAGTAAGACAATATGGTTCACTTGTATTAATCCACTCCTTAAGAAGTTTTTCGGTCTTTTGCTTTATAATGCTTTAGGTTCTCTTTTAAATCTCCAATTATCATCTCCCTCAACTCAGCCGGCCCCAACACCTCTACATCCGGTCCGAATCCCCTTATCCATCCTAGTAGTATCATATTCAAGTCACTTTCAAAGATGAGAGTTACACTTCCGTCCTTGTGCTTCTGAATCTTTTGATTCGGAAACCATTCTCTTTCAAGGATATAGTCTCTCATGTGAAGGGCAAATTTCAGCTTAATAAGTTCTTTGTCTTCGTTAAAGCAGAATATATCGGACTCAAAGAAATTCCCCGCATCGAAATCGGAGGGGTATTCGAAGTACTCATTTTCTAATACCTTGACATCTTTAACCCTGTGCAGAGCAAGGTTGATAAAGATATCTTCATCATTTTGAGAGGAAGCTTCCATGTTTCTTCCCAGTATATACATTGCATCCCGATAGTTGAAGAAATGAAGAGGTCCTATCCTAAACTTCTTTTCCTTCTTGCCGATCCCGTGGGTCACTTCACAAACCTTGTAATCAAGAGCCGCATCAATTAACCTCTCCAGAAATTCCATTTTGCTTCTCTGGTTGTATATCCTGCCGCCCAGTTCCCTGGGTAAGATAAAAAGGTTTGAGACCCTTTCTAAGAAATCATTTTTGGTTTTTGCCCGTGACTCCGTTGCAGAAAGACTTATCTTATTGAAAACCTCTGCCAGGTTCTTCTGGACAAAGGGTATATCCTTGAAGTGAGCAAATCCCCTCACAAAATAAAGGGCAAGTATCTCATACGTGCTGAGCATTAGGGGCCTGAACTTGGTTGCCTGCTTTTCCATTCTGTACCGGTATTTTCTATCATCGCCCATCTCCTTTACAAGTTTAATTCTCAGCGTTTTCTCGATAGCTTCGAGGTCTCTCCTGACCGTTTTCTCGCTTTTTCTCGTTCCTTTGGCTATTTCTTCGATAGTTACACCGTATCTGAGATTGGATAGCCACTCCATCATCGTAAAAAGGCGGTCGTATCTCTTTGCCGCTTCCTGGATATAAACCAATTTTAATCACCCCCGATTTTAGATTAATGAACCACTCTGCAGCAAGCCGCGGGTATAAATACATACGCAAGCACTCTGACATGTCATTGCGAACACTTCGGCTACGCTCAGTGTAAACTCCATGAAGCAATCTGACACAAGTTGTCATTCTGAGCGGAGCGAAGAATCTAATAGATTGCTTCGTCATTTCATTCCTCACAATAACAGGCCGGGGGAATTGCGACTCTCCTCTCCGATTCCCTTGCAATAACAGCGGAAACCCCTGTGGCAAGCCACAGCAAATTCTCAGGTTAGACATTATACCATTCAATGGTCACTTTTTGTCCATCGAGGGTTTTATATTAATTGATATGAGCAAAGGAAGAAGGGAATTAAAAATCGGACACCAGAAAAGAGAGATGCTGAGTATTCGTATGAATGAGTACGTAAAAAGCAGCAGAAAGGACATATCGAATAAATTTAATTACTCACCGGATTGGTTAAGGGCTGAGGGATGGGCGGTAGATAAAGACGGGATACGACACAGGATTGGCTTCGTTTACGGCTATTGGTGGTACGAGAGACTGGGCTTTGCCGGCTATAGGGTTTATTGTAGTAGGGAGTTTATAGAGAGGAGCTTCACCCCAATAACTTTTCTTCAGGAGGTTAAACATGTGGGTTATTAAGATAGAAAAGGATTAAACTGAAAGTATCTGAAAGTTTCCCCTCCCTTGATGGGAGGGGATGAAGGGGAGGGTGAGAATAACACCTTATCACCATCCTGACTCCTTCGGCGTGGCTCAGGAGACAATCCTGCAACGAGGAATTATCCAGCTAAAATAAGGAGGTAATCGATGAAAATAGACCTTTACACAAAAATGCTTTTGACCGTTATAGCGATAGCCCTTTGGGGAATATTGCTAAAGCCGATATTTATGTCGGACAGGGTAAGTGCTTCAACTGCGGTCGTGGACGTGAACATAAAAGAGGTGGGTGGAAAAAGGGTAGACCGGATAATAGATGTGAATTTGGAGAGGATAAATAACCGGACCTTCAGCGGCAACCTTCTTCCAGTGGAGATAAAGAAGTGATGGATCTGGGTTCTATAAATGTCGGGTCTAACTTATCTTACAATTTTCCGGAAGTCTCAGGTAAATACCGGCGGTAAAAGCAGGAGAATGGTCAGTTTTTTAACTATTGATAAATTAGGATAGAGTAAAAACATGTCAAAAAATCTCTCAAAATCTAAATATCTCTCCGGTCTTCAGTGTGAAAAGCGTCTCTGGCTTGAGGTAAACGACCCGGATAAAGCTCCGGAGATAACGGAATCACAGCAGAGGCTTTTTGACCAGGGTATAGAAGTGGGAATCCATGCTCAGAGATATTTCGGGGAAGGTTATTTAATTGATAAAGACCGTTTGAGGATTTATGAATGCATTGAGGAAACACGGAAGGCTATCACCAGAGGTGAGTCGATAATCTTTGAGGCTACTTTTGTTCATGACAATACCGTCGTGATGGCTGACATAATAAAGAAGAATGAAGACGATTCCTGGGATATTATCGAGGTTAAGTCGGCAACGCGGATCAAAGACGAGTATATCCCGGACCTGGCAGTGCAAAGATATGTTTTGGAGGGATCTGGATTAAGGATAAATAAAACCTACATAATGTACATAAACAAAGAATGCGTCTATCCTGACCTTTCCAATCTATTCGTGATCGAGGATGTAAGCGATAGGGTAGAAAACATAATCCATGAGGTATCGGGGAACATAAAGGCCTTTAATAATGTGATTCTTCTTGAGAATGAGCCAGCGGTAGTAATCGGCCCGCATTGCGATAGCCCATACACCTGCCCTTTTAAGGAATACTGCTGGCAGGGTATTGGCAACAAATCTGTCTTTGGAATACCCAAGCTTCAACACGAAAGAAAATTAGAATTGAGAGAAAGGGGAATACTCCTCCTTGAGCAATTACCTCAAGATTATCCTTTGACGCCGAATCAACAGAAATACATAGACTGGATGTTAAACGGACAGATAGAGATTGACCATAAAGGCATCAAAAAGAGGCTATCAGGGCTGGAGTACCCAATACACTTCCTCGACTTTGAGACGGATAGTTCTCCCATTCCCAGGTTAAATGGTACGAGGCCTTTTGAGCAAATACCTTTTCAATTCAGTTGCCATATTCTACATGAGGATGGAGATGTAGAGCATGTGGAATACCTGCATTCAGACCTTAGCGATCCGAGGATTCCGCTCGTCGAATCGCTAGCAAACTCGATCAAAGAGAGAGGTTCGGTAGTAGTTTACTATGCGCCGTTTGAGAGGGGAGTGCTTACCGGTTTAGCTACGGCATTCCCTCAGTATGCAGATTATTTGAACTCCGTAATTGAAAGATTGTATGACCAGCTTGAGATAATTAAGCGTCATTACAGGCATCCCGACTTCGGCAACTCGAATTCCCTTAAAAGCGTCCTCCCGGCGCTAATACCGGGGTTGAGTTACGAAGAACTGGATGTGAGGGAAGGAAATCAAGCCCAAGCGGTATGGAACATCATGATTAGGACTGAGGATAGAAGAGAAAAAGAACGGATGATCAAAGCCCTCAGAGCATATTGCCAGACTGACACTTTGGCTATGGTCGAGATTCATAAGTTGTTAGTGAGCATTGTTTGAATCGAAAGAGAATGAGTAACCTCTCAGCAAGTTGCGGTTATGTGTACATAAACAGGCAATCCTGCGTGAAATGTTCCTTCCCCCCAATGCGGGGGAAGGCTAGGATGGGAACGAAGAAATAATCCCCCCACCTTAATCCTCCCCCGCAAGGGGGGAAGTTTAGGGGGTTAAGTATGGCATTCAGAGCCATCGAGAGAACCCTGTAGCAAAGTAGATTGATTTGATAGGTTGGTAAAAACATGAGAAAAGACAACTTTTCAATTTCTGAAAAGAAAAAAATAGCTCTAAAGCTAAAGTCAGAACTAGAAAGGGAAGGCTTTAAAACAATGCTGACACGCGAGGGGACAGAGGTTCGAGTCGAAGATTTGCCGATTCCGAGGATCGTGCCGTTTGATATAGTAAAGCTAATCACAAGGGTCGACGAACACCATATCTATTTTGCCATTGTCTTTAACTTTATAAAAGTTTTGGAGAATCTGATTGATGCAGATGAAATTAACCACGTTTACGGCGACCTGCACAATGAATGGTTTGATAAACTGGTGCTTTATATGAGCCCTATAAACCCTGACGAAAAGCTCAAATGGGATATAGAGTACGATATTGACATCGAGGATACCTTTTATGGAAATTTCGATACCCTTGAGGAAGTTATTCCGTTTATTCATAATTTGGGAAAGTTTATACATAGCAAAGACAAAGAGGTATAAGCCTCATGCAAGAAGAGCAAATAAAGGAATTTTTTGAGAGAGCAAAGAAGTTATTAAAACAGAGCGAGTTGGGTAAAAAAGACTTGGACAACTTTAGAGAGTTAAATCAACCTTTACCCGATAGATTCCTAATCAAGTGAATATTAATCTCATCCAACCTATCCACCACTAGATCGGCAATGCGAAATTCTTCTTGCTTTAGTCTTTTATCCGGCACGGCGATGCAGAGCATACCGGCGGCCTTGGCCGACTTCAGACCGTTTATGGAGTCTTCGATTACGACGCATTCAGCGGTATCGATTCCCAATTCCTTGGCGGTATGCAGGTAGATATCCGGGTTTGGTTTTCCAAGCTGGACGAAGTCCCCGGATATTACTACTCGAAAAAACTGGTTTAGAGAAAATTTATTCAAGACAAATTTTATAATCCTATACGGGGAGCTGGAGGCCAAGGCTAAGAGAAACTCGTTTTCGCCGAGTTCTTTTAGTAGAGGTAAGAGTCCTGGAGCTAGTTCTAGCTCGTTTTCGTAAAGGCTGAGTAATATCTCACTTCTCTCTTCGAGAAGCTCCTCGACGGTTTCGGGAAGGCTGAAGGTTTCTTTCAACAGCATTCCCGAGTCCCTTTGGTTTAAGCCGACTATTTTGTCACGGTAGTCGGGGTTATAATCTATTCCTCTTCGTCCAAGTAATATCCTCTCGGTCTTCTCCCAGAGCGGTTCGCTGTCTATCATGACGCCGTCCATATCGAATATGACTGCTCTAATCATTGGCTTCGCTCCCTTATGCATTTTTCGCTTTATCTCTTTGTCAATATCTGAACAAGTTCCATTACCGCTATTGCCAACCTGTTTATATTAACGTTTTAGAATAATGAGGTTGACAATGTTTGTTTGATATCAGTTCCTAGCGTTATATTGCGCCGTTTTTTGTCAACACGGTTGACGTTTTGCAAACTAGGTAGGCATTTTTTTTGCATTGATTTTAGAAAAAGTATAAAAAATGTTAGAAAAAACCTAAGCTTATCAGCCTATTGGGATTATACCATTAAACTAGCCAATACACACATCCTGGTATGCATTTTGCATTTGCTAATAATTCCGTTGTTAGAAGATTAGGAGTATCAAAGTCGAAGGATTAGATGAAAGACGAGAATATAAAGCTTTACTCTATGCTTTCCAGGCTCCCATTTCCCAGGAGCTATGTAGGCAAGATAATGCTTGTAGCATTCCTGGGTATACATCTTCCTTTACTCTCGCTGATATTTTATTTTGTGATATCTTCATACGTCAACTTGATGTTCACGTTCTATACTTTATCTGTTGCTGTACTGGCGACCTTATTGGGTACTGCTGTTACCCTTTATCTCCTTTATCACATCCTTGCTCCGGTAAATCTGACCTCGACTATGCTGCGGCAATACGTTTCGGAAAAGAAAAAACCGGACCTCCCAACTAGTTTCACCGACGAAGCCGGAAAGCTGATGGCCGACGTGCAATATACGGTTAATCATCTGGATGAGGTCATCAGTTCACTGGAGAGAACTACTATGACCGATTATTTGACCGGGGTTTATAACCGATATGCCTGTGAGATGCGACTAGGCGAGGACATAGCCAGGGTAAGCAGGGCGGGGGAGACTGCATCCCTGGTCATGCTGGACATAGACGACTTCAAAGCCATCAACGATAAATATGGCCATGACCGGGGCGATGTTTGCCTCAAAAAGATAGTGGAGATGATCAAGAATAATATTCGTCAGGGCGACTGGATTGCCCGGTGGGGCGGGGACGAATTTATGATAATGTTGTTTAATTCCGACGAGGCGTCGACGGTTAAAATTATTGAGCGCGTTGAGTCAGCACTGAAAGAGGCCCCAAACTCTTTATTATTGAACGGAATAAAACTGACTTTAAGTGCGGGGATATGTCAGTATAACGGCCAGGATGATGCCGAAGTTTTCTTCCGAAAGGTTGACAGTGCTCTTCTATTGGCAAAGAAGAGAGGTAAGGGCCAGGTCGTTTGCTATTCGGATATTTCTAAGTCCAACCTGCAGACCGGAAGCACGTAATTTCATTTCACCCTTAGCAACACAATTTTACTAATTCATAATAGTTTCTTTTAATATGGGTTTGCGTCTTTGTGCAATTGTATTAAGATGGTAATGGATAGGTGTCCTGTTTACAGGCATGGATAATTCTCGATTAATTCGAGTTATTTTAAACCTCCGGCCCTTATAGGTTTAAGTAATTATGGAGACTTTAGAATTGAGGATGCAATGACCGAAATTCCCAATACCATGAAAGCAATGGTGCTGAAAGAACCGGGTAGCCCGCTTAAGTTAACGGAGGTGGAAGTCCCTAAACCGGGGGTAGAGGAGGTTTTGATTAAAATCGATGCCTGTGGCGTCTGCAGGACAGACCTGCACGTATTCGATGGGGAACTTAAAGACCCAAAGTTACCACTTATACTGGGACACGAGATAGTCGGCACCATAGTGGAGACCGGCGAGGGAGTCGATCGTTTTAATTCAGGGGATAAAGTGGGTGTTCCTTGGCTGGGGTATACATGCGGCAGTTGCCGCTATTGCAAACATAACCAAGAAAACCTGTGTGATAACGCTTTATTCACCGGCTATACAAAAGATGGGGGTTATGCACAGTATACGGTTGCAGACCAAAATTATTGCTTTATGATCCCTGGCGGGTTTGATGATTACCGTTTTGCTCCACTCTTATGCGCCGGACTAATCGGCTATCGTTCCTACAAGATGGTGGGAGAAAACGTGGAGCGGCTGGGAATATACGGGTTTGGCGCCGCCGCTCACATTATTACCCAAGTCGCCGTTCACCAGGGCAAAAAAATATACGCATTCACCCGGCCCGGTGACAAGGAGGGACAGGAATTTGCACTAGGTCTTGGGGCGATATGGGCTGGGGATTCGACGGAGATGCCTCCCGAAAAGCTCGACGGGGCCATAATCTTTGCTCCCGTCGGCTCGCTTCTACCTACTGCACTAGAGGCAACGGCAAAGGGGGCTACTATAGTCTGCGGAGGTATTCATATGAGCGATATTCCGTCTTTTCCCTACAGAATACTTTGGGAAGAGCGGGTAGTGCGCTCTGTTGCGAATCTAACCCGGAGTGATGGGGAAGAGCTACTACGAATTGCACCACTGATACCCATAAAAACCGAGGTGGTCCCATTTCCCCTGGAAGAAGCAAACATTGCCCTTGAATGGCTCAGGGAAGGCAAGATTAAGGGAGCGGCGGTTCTGAAGATTTCCTGAGGATGAGGACTGGCCTGAGATCCGCAGCTAGCGCAAATCAGTCCTAGCCTTGCAAGATAGCTTCATATTATGAATACAGAAAAAGGAACGCAGGTCTGCGTTCCCTACAAATGACCGACCTATATATATCCTTATCTCGGCGCGATACGATATAGAAGCTGATTACAAACTTTCTTACCTAATCACGATACCGAATGAGAAGAACGGGTAGAGGTAAGGATACGGGTAGTACGATTGGTAGTAATAAGAAGGAGGATAAGAATAATAGCGTGGATAATATGACCCATAATAATGGTGATGATGACGGGGTTTATAATAGTGGTGACGATAATGGTGTTTGTGTTTATAGAAATGGCCACCATGATGCTTGTAGGAGTGATGGTAGTCACGGGCAAAGCTAACGGTCGGAATTGTTACAGCAAAAGTTATAATTAGCGCCAGGAATAAAATAAACGTTCTCATTTAATCCTCCCTGATCTAAACCTTAACATATTAAACTCCCCAAGTTATAAAAAGGTTTCAGGAGTGGTCGGGATAGGTATGCGGGTCGACGTGCACCGTGACGTCTGCGTTAGGAACTTTATTCTCAATATCCTTGATAATATCCTCTGCCAGGTTGTGCGAGTCAACAAAGCTCAGGGTGTGGTCTATAACCAGGTGAAACTCTATAAACCTTTTGGAGCCAGACCTCCTGGTTCGCATCTTGTGGAAGCTTTTCACCATCGGTCTATGGCTCATTATTATCTCTTTGACCTCTTCTACCGTTTCCCCGGGGAGTTCTTTGTCCATAAGGATGTCGACGGCCTCTCTGAACACAGCCAATGATGACCATATTATATACAGAGCGATGGAGATTGATACTAGAGAATCTATGAATACCAAGTCGGTGATTCTAATGGCAACCAACCCTACAATAACACTCGCACTTGTGTATACATCCGACCGATAGTGAAGGCTATCGGCGCTTAGCACTATGCTATCGGTTTCCTCAGCCACCCTCTTTAAATGCCGGGCGAGAAAAAAGCTGACCACTGCAGAGAAAATCATGATGATAATTCCGTAATTTAGCGATTCAATGCTGGAGCCGGTAATTAGCCTCTTGACCGAGACATATATTAGATATAGAGAGGAAGCCCCTATCACCGAGCTTTGAAATAAGCTGGCCAGCCCCTCTGCCTTTCCGTGCCCAAATCTATGCTCTTTGTCTGCCGGTTTTTCTGCTTTTCTTATGGAGAAGTAGTTGACCGAGGAAGCGGATAGGTCTAAGAGGGAATCAACTGCGGATGCGAATATGCTGACGGAATTGGTTAAATACCCGAAGAGCAATTTAATGATTATTAATAAGGTGGATACAATAATGGAGAGTAGGGAGGTTTGGATTTTCCTATTTTTACCGGAGGTGGTTGATAGCAGCAAAACTAAGACCTTAAAACCGGTTTAGCCCAAACTTATTATTGGTTCTTTAACCTAGAGATCAAATTAATATAATCCGTCTTACCGATAATTAAAGCGCCTTAGGGGTTCTTCGAATAAACCTTCTTCTCCAGACTTTCCCGGTATTTCTCGATGTCTATTTCTATTCTGGCTACGCCGGTTTGCATTGCGGCCTGGGCTACTGCGGTGGATTCCCAAACCAGTACTCTAGGGTCAAACGGCTTGGGAACGATGTATTCCGGGCCGAATTCAAAACTAGCCTCCCCGTATGCTTTTGCCACCGATTCGTCACAGCCTTGCTTGGCCAGACTGGCCAGGGCATAGGCGGCGGCGATTTTCATCTCCTCGTTTATGGCGCGCGCCCTTACGTCCAGTGCGCCCCTGAATATAAAAGGGAAGCCTAGGACATTGTTTACCTGGTTGGGATAGTCCGACCTTCCTGTGGCCATAATAATGTCGTTTCTTGCCGCCTTAGCATCTTCATAAGAAATTTCGGGGTCGGGATTGGCCATGGCGAAGATAATGGGATTTTTAGCCATGGATTTAACCATATCCTTTGTGACCATTCCGGCGCTGGAGAGTCCGACGAAAACATCCATGCCCTTTATGGCCTCTTCCAGTGTTCTCATCTTAGTATCGACGGCAAATCTCTCTTTCTGCGGGTTCATTCCTGCTTGTCTTCCTTTATAAATAACACCGCGCGTATCGCACATGATCATATTCTCTCTCTTCGCTCCCAGGAGTATGAAGAACTCGGCACAGGAGATGGCGGAAGCGCCTGCTCCGCTGAAAACTATTTTTAAGTCGCTCATCTTCTTGTCCACGAGTTCACAAGCGTTGAGCAATCCAGCACCGGAAATGATTGCGGTGCCGTGCTGGTCGTCGTGGAAAACGGGGATATTCATCTGCTTCTTGAGCTCGTCCTCTATGTAGAAGCACTCGGGGGCCTTTATATCTTCGAGGTTTATCCCACCGAAAGTGGGCTCCAGCAGTTTAACTACCTTGATCACTTCATCCGGGTCGTGGCTATCGATCTCGATGTCAAAGGCGTCGACGTCGGCAAACCGTTTGAAGAGAACGCTTTTTCCCTCCATCACCGGCTTTCCGGCCAGGGATCCAATATCTCCCAGCCCCAGTACGGCGGTTCCGTTAGTCACTACGGCCACCAAATTCCCTTTATTGGTGTATTCGTAGGCTAATTCCGGGTTTTTTTGTATTTCCCTGCACGGTTCGGCTACACCGGGGGAGTAAGCTAATGAAAGGTCCCATTGAGTGGCACAGGGTTTCGTGGGGACTACCTCAAGCTTTCCTTTCCGGCCGGTCCTATGATATTCTAATGCGGCTTCCTTCATATCTATCTTATCCGCGCTCATTTATTCCTCCGTCGATCTGTATCTAAGATTTAAATTATTGATTTTAGTGTTTGGCGCCGCATCCACAACTAACCGGTGTGCATCCACACCCGGGGCGATCAGGGCTCGGAGAGGTGGATGCAGTGAGGGCAGAGTCATTGGATTTAAGGCCGAAAGACGAGAACTGCTTCTCGATTCTTGTGCTCCCACACTCGACACAGCATATTTCTTCATCGTTGTCTAAAACAAGCGTCTCAAACTTATTCTCACATTTTTCGCAAAAAAATTCGTAAATAGGCATTTAAAGTCTATCTCCTTATCGACCGCAGGTAGACAACATTATAAAATTCTAAAATGAGTAGTCAATAGAGGGGGCAACTACCCATATTAAGATTGGCCTAATTTTATATAAGATTTGTTGTTAAGGAGTAAGGTCTGATACGTTTTAGAAGCCCTTCCAGAAATCCACGCCCACCTGGTCGAGTACCTTTTGACCGTAGATATTAAGGTAATAAAGGTTATTTGTCAGCATCAAGATACCTACAAAGACTAGCGTTCCACCAACGGTTATTTTGTATAAGCCGTAGTGTCTTTTTATCCAGCTAAAGGCCTTGAGGGCATGAGAAAGGGCTAGGCCGGTTATCAGGAAGGGAAGTCCTAGACCGACGGAATAGACAAAGAGCAGGGCCGCTCCCTTCCCCGCTGCATCCGCCGTGCTGGCATAGAGGAGGATCGAGGCAAGTATTGGTCCTACGCAGGGAGTCCATCCGAAACCGAAGGCGATTCCCAGTAAAAAGGTCCCGATAAGGCCTAAATTGGCTTGGGGCAAGCTGATTCTTCTTTCTCTATGCAACTGGGGTATTTTGATTAAGTCCATGGAGAAGAGGCCGAAAACAATAACGATTGCACCGGAGATTTTCAGGAGTAGCAGCTTATTCTGCTGTATGAATGCCCCCAAGAAAGAGGCGGAGGCCCCTAAGGTTACGAAAACGAATGAAAAACCCAGTACGAATAGTATGCTGGGAACGAGTATTTTTTTTACTCTTCCCTCCGGTGTTTCCTCTCTAAGCTCGTCGAACGACAGCTTTGAGACCATCGAGACGTAGCCCGGTATGAGCGGAAGAACGCAAGGGGACAAAAACGAGACTACGCCAGCAAGAAATGCGAATATCCAGCTTACCTCTGGCCCAACCGGGTTCATTATAATATTTCCTCGACGTATTTTATGAAGTTCTGCTCTCCTTTTTCACCAAGGAAAGGCCCGTAGTTCTTTCGGACTATTCTGCCTTCTTTGTCTATGAATAGTGTTACGGGGAGAGCCACTACACCATAGGCGTTTGAGACTTCACCGGAGGAATCCTTTAGGTTTAAATAGGAGATTCCCAGGCTGTTGAGGAAGTTTCTAGCGTTATTTTCTTCATCGAGCACGTCTATTCCTATGAAAACCAGGCCTTTATCCTTGTAATCTTTCCACACCTTCTCAAAAAAAGGCATTTCTTCCCGGCAAGGAGCGCACCAGGAGGCCCAAAAATTGATCACGACGGGGTTTCCCTTAAAGTACTTTAACTCTATCTCACTTCCTCCGTTGAGAGAGGGCAGGGAAAAATCCTTCGCGTAGAAACTGTCGGATTCCAGAGCAGACACCTCTTTGCTATTTCTTCTTTCACACGAGGTAAGGAAAAATAACGCAAGTACACAAATGATTAAACCTGTAGTTTTATCCATAGCAATAATGTTAACCTAAAATCATATCCAATGGTATATGCATAAGATGGGGGCACCTTTAGAAGGTATGCCCCCATGAAGAAATAGTTTATATTAGCTTCCTGCAGGTTTAACCTCAGTAGGAACTATGGCACGCATTCCGTTTTTCTCGAAGACCGTGCCCTTTACCGTAACCATACCCTCTGCATGGTCCCAGAGGAGCTTATTGGGGTCGGTTCCGGGGGCGCCCTCTATAACCTGGTAAAGCACGCCTGCTTTTTCATCCAGAATAGCGAAGGCTTGACCAGCTTTTGCACAGGCCTCGGCACACTGCTGGTGAGCCTCACCCTTTAAATTCATGGCCATGTAACAAGCCGGGTCGACTACCTGTCCCGTGACTGTGGCTTCCTTTCCTCCCATCTTCTCTCCCGCAAGGGTTAGGAGAGGGACCAAAAGGAAAACTCCCGCTGTGAGACCTAGAAAGAAACCGAGGTGTTTACTCATGGTTTCTCACCTCCTTGAACGGTTTTATATTGTTCGTCACCTTCCGATGGCCTTTAATGTAATTTATTAAAGCCCTGCGCTAAGATTTATTCGTTTAGATGAGACTGATTATGAAACGTTTCAAAAATAGTGTAGCTTGATTTTCCCAACGCCTAGGCTCCATTTGACTTAGTGTGCTGTGGTTAGCATAGCCTGGGCATAGGGATTTTTAAAAAGGAGGAGGAATATGAAAGGAAAATTATTCAGAATGATTTTGACATTCTACCCGGCGGCTTTTGCGGGTTTTGTCATATTATTAATACCTGTGTCTACGTGGGCTCACGGGTTTGCCGGCAAGAGATTCTTCCCTACAACCTTGTCTATAGAAGACCCGTTTGTCTCCGATGAACTTTCCTTTATTTTCGGGTATCTCAAGGAACCGGGTGAAGGCGGCGAGCCATCTACCAACTCTTATGAGATATCCGCTGAGTACACAAAGCGGATTACCCAGCACTTTGGGGTGTCCATAGGGGATGATTACCGTTTTCTAGACCAGGATGAGGGTAAAAATGAAAATGGCTTTGGAAATTTGGAGTTAGGGGCTAAATATCAGTTTTTCACCAATGCTCCTCATGAAGCTGTTCTCTCTATAGGCATTGAATTTGAAATCGCTGACACTGGAGATAGTGAAGCAGAGGCAGAGCCATTCACCACAATCTCCCCGGCCTTTTTCTTCGGCAAGGGATTAGGGGATTTGCCGGAGTCACTAAAATATCTGAGACCACTAGCAATTACTGGAGTTATAGGTCCCAATTTCCCCACAGATACCAAAACTGTGACCACAGAAGTAGATGAAGAGAGAGGAGAGATTGAGCGCGAGGTAGAACGAAACCCAAACACCCTGAGTTATGGGTTCTCCATTCAGTACAGCCTTCAGTATCTTCAGTCATTCGTTAAAGACGTGGGGCTCGGGGCCCCGTTTGACCGGATGATTTTGCTGTTGGAATTCCCTTTTGAGACGGCTTTAAATCGTGGCAGTGAGGGGGATACAACGGGTTTCATCAACCCTGGTATTATTTGGGTAGGGGAATACATACAGCTTGGGGTAGAGCTACAAATACCGGTGAATGACCGGTCGGGTGAGAATGTTGGAGTATTGGGGATTATACATTTCTTCATGGACGACCTGTTTCCAAACAGCCTGGGGAGGCCGATATTTAGATGAGAGCTCGTATCATACAAAAAATTAAAACGATAACACTATTATGTTTACTAACTCAGTTCGTATTGTGGCCTGAAGGAACAATTGCCCATGTATTTCCGGAGCGGGCCGAGCCTCCGGCAGGGGCAGTGGTTGATGTTGCTCCTTATTGCATCCAAATTTGGTTTGATAGAGCACTAAATCCTATCTTTAGCAGTATAAAAGTGCAGAATGAAGAAGGGCGACGAGTGGATAACGGGGATTCTAAAGTGGATAATTCTAATCCTAATCTTATCGTGGTGAGCATTCCGCCACTTCCCTCAGGAACTTATCATGTTTTCTGGAGCGTAGTATCCCGTGACGGGCACCGGACGGAAGGAGACTATATTTTTACTATTAGATAGCTAGGTTAGATCACCTGGCAAATATTAGTCTCCGGCATAAATACCTTGGTTGACCTTATCGGTGCACATATTACCGGCATAAAAAATCAGAAATATAACATAACGTGGTTCTCTAAACAGTAAGCCCCGGTATATTAAAAAGTGGGGAAGGAAATCATCAAAAATTTTGTCTTATATAATAAAAGTATATGAGCGAGCTTAAAAAGAAGCTACACCTTGTAAAAATTCGACGGCAGGGCTCAGAGATAAGAATACGGAAACGGAAAATGAGATATTGCTGACATTTGAAGAGGCGCTGACGAAATACTTAGATTCTCTTTACTCGACCGCACTGGAGCTGGCCTCTAATAAACAAGAAGCAGAAGACCTGCTCCAGGAAGCGTGCCTTAGAGCATACGAGAATTTTCATCAGCTAAAATCTGGACAAAAAGCGAAAGGATGGTTTTACCGGATTCTAATAAACACCTTCATCAATAAGTACAGGAAACATTCTAAAGACCCCTCCCCCGTGGATATGGATGTAGAGGAGCTATTTGATGAATCACTCGAACAATATTCAAAAGAGTTTGGTTATTTTGAAGACGGTGTTTTCAATCAGGTTATGGGTGAAGGGGTTGAAGAGGCCTTGATGGAGCTTCATGTTGATCTTAGAACCGTCGTCTGGCTCTCGGATGTTGAAGAGTTTAGTCAAAAAGAGATTTCCGAGATGCTCGGATGTCCGATGGGCACTGTAGCTTCCCGCCTTCACCGAGGAAGACGATTTTTAAGGCAACGGCTCATAAGCTATATAAGGTAGAGAGGGATTGTAAAGAAATGAATTGTAGAGAAGCGGTTAAACATCTTTACCTAGAAGCCGATAATGACTCATCATCTGAAGAAAGAAGAGCGGCAAAGGAACATTTATTCACTTGCCCTGAATGCAGAAGGTTCTTTGAGTCGGAGAAAGAAATAAAGAACCTGGTCTTTGAGAAAGCTCCCGGAAGAAAAGCGCCTCTATATTTAAAGGAATGCATTCTTCGACAAATAGGGGAGCTGGAGCGTCCTTCTTACTTTGTCAGAATTAGTAGTCTCCTTTTTGCTCCTGGTAGAAATAAGACTTTTGTTTCCATCGCCCCATTATTTTTGCTTTTGGTAGGGCTGGTCTACCTGGTTATATACATAAACGAGGATAAGAAATCTCATCTCAATGTAGATGAGATTATCTCTCAGCATGTCAAGTACCTGGACAGCCGAAATTTAGTAGATATTACTTCATCTAACCCAAAGGAACTAGAATCGTGGTTTAAGGATAAAGTGGATTTTTTGGTAAGGGCTCCTGATTTCGATAGCGCCAGCCTATTAGGAGGCAGGCTTTGCCATATTTTCCAGAAGCCGGTAGCCGTCCTAGTATATAGAAACCAGGATCAGGTCCTTTCCTTATTTGTTATCGACCAGCCGAATTTAGATATTTCTTCGATGGATATGGTGGATATAGATGGAAAGAAGCTCTGTCGGGGATACGGAAAGGGGGTTAACCTTGTGCTCTGGAAGGATAGGGGGCCTGTATATGCCCTGGTTTCGGGGATGAGGGAGATGGAACTCTTGAGGCTAGCGTCGATATATACGAGAAATGCGGAGTAACAAAAATAGATGAAGGAGGTAAATACATGATTAAGAGAACACTTCTAGCCCTATCCGGAATAATTTTCTTATTAGTGCTTGGAGTTGGAATACTTCGAGCAGGGGAGAAAGTAACGGGAGAAGAGGCAGAGAAAGTACGAAGTACCATCGAGACCTACGTTAAGCAGGATAGCGACCTGAAAGGTGGTTTCTTAATTTACGATGAGAAGGAGAATAAGGTACTAAACCTGACATACGACCACGTTCATAAGGGAGTGGAGAAAACTGAAAGCGGTGAGTATTTCGCTTGTGTGGATTTTATGGATAGCGATAAAAATACTTACGATATAGATGTTTACGTTGATAAAGAAGGAGAAAGCTTGAATATAAGCAAGATGATTATACATAGAGTGAATAGTAAAGATAGACTGAAAAACTAGGATAGGAATCCTTATTCTGGAAAGGGTATGGTAGAGACGCAAAATCTTGCGTCTCTACCAACAGACACGGAGGACAATATGAAACCAAAGAAAAGAAGAATCACGAGCCGGTTATTACCATTATTTTCGCCCGTAATTGTTGTTTTAGTGACAATGTTTTTCCCTCTAAAATATCAATCGGTTCCTCTTGCCTCCGAGTCAAAACCGACAAAGAAGCCCAATCGTCTGATAAACGAGAAAAGCCCCTATCTGCTCCAGCACGCCTATAACCCAGTGGATTGGTATCCGTGGGGAGAGGAGGCTTTTAAGAAAGCCAAGAAAGAAGACAAACCAATCTTTCTCTCTATCGGATATTCAACCTGCCACTGGTGTCACGTGATGGAGGATGAGTCGTTTGGCGATCCAGAGGTGGCTAAACTGATGAATGATGCTTTTGTCTCTATCAAAGTGGATAGGGAAGAACGCCCGGATATTGACAATGTGTATATGAATGTGTGTCAGATGCTCTCCAAAGGTGGATGCGGCTGGCCTCTTACCATCGTTATGACCCCAGACAAAAAACCCTTCTTTGCCGCTACTTATATTCCAAAAGAATCTCGATTCGGAAGAGTAGGTATGTTAGAGCTTATACCCCGCGTCAAGGGGATCTGGACGGCTCAGCGCGAGGATGTACTACAGTCGGCTAATCAAATTACCGATGCCCTCCAGAGAACGTCTAGCGTATCTAGAGATTTGCAAGGCGAAGAATTGGACGAATCCACGCTTAAACTGGCGTACGATCAGCTAGCTCAGAGCTTCGATAGCCGGCACGGCGGCTTTGGCAACGCCCCAAAATTTCCTAAAGCCCACAACGTCCTTTTTTTACTCCGTTACTGGAAGCGTAGCGGAGACGATAAGGCGCTGGAGATGGCAGAAAAAACACTCGAAGAGATGCGCCTTGGAGGGATTTATGACCAAATCGGGTTTGGGTTTCATCGCTACTCCACCGACCAGGAATGGTTCGTGCCACATTTCGAGAAAATGCTCTACGACCAGGCAATGCTAGCTATGGCCTATACGGAGGCTTACCAAGCAACGGGCAAGGATGAGTACAAAAAAACAGCTCAAGAGATTTTCACCTATGTACTTCGTGATATGACCGCGCCCGGAGGCGGTTTTTATTCCGCAGAGGATGCGGACAGCGAGGGGGAGGAGGGAAAGTTCTATCTCTGGACAGAGCAGGAAATAAGGAAGGTTTTAGGTAAAGAAGATGCCGATTTAATAGTAGAAGTTTTTAACATGGAGAAGGGAGGCAATTTCGACGAGGCCAAGAGAAAGAAAACGGGTGAGAATATCTTAGATCTAAGAAAACCGCTCCCTCAGCTTGCTTCTCGGCTAAAGATGCCGGAGAAAGAGCTTGAGGATCGTATCCAGTCGGCGAAGAAAAAGCTCTTTTCAGCACGCGAGAAGAGGATTCATCCCCATAAGGACGATAAGATTCTAACCGACTGGAACGGTCTTATGATTGCAGCACTAGCAAAAGGAGCAAACGCTTTTGACGAGCCTAAATACGCAGAAGCCGCCAGGCGCTCTGCGGATTTTATTCTTAAAAATATGCTAAAGCCTGATGGAACGCTCTTGCATCGGTATCGTGAAGGTGAGGCAGGGTTACAGTCAAATATAGATGACTACGCTTTTTTAACCTGGGGATTGATCGAGCTTTATGAAGCTACATTTGATATAAAATATCTTAAAACTGCACTCAGTTTGAATGACGATTTAATAAAGCGCTTCTGGGATGAGCAAAATGGTGGTTTCTATTTCACCCCAGACGATGGAGAAAAGCTTCTAGTCCGTCAAAAGGAGATTTATGATGGCTCTATTCCTTCCGGAAACTCGGTAGCTATGCTCAACTTGCTGAGGCTTGGACGGATTACGGCAAATTCTGGTCTTGATGAAAAAGCGGCGCAACTGGAACGGGCTTTCTCCCAGGAATTAAGACGGACGCCGGTAGCCTATACACAATTCATGTCCGCTGTGGACTTCGGATTAGGCCCCTCTTACGAAGTGGTTATCGTCGGAAATTCGCAGTCGGATGACACAGAAGCCATGCTAAAAACTGTGAGGAAGCAGTTTATTCCCAACAAGGTATTGATCCTTCGTCCCGTCGAGCAAGAATCGCCTGAAATCACCCAAATCGCCGAGTTTACCAAGGGTCAGGCGAGTCTGAACGGCAAGGCTACCGCCTACGTTTGTAAGAACTATATTTGTGACCTTCCGACCAATGATATTAATAAGATGCTTGAGTTATTAAATGTAAAAAAAGTGGAGAAAGCAAAGGCATCTTGAATGGTTAAAGCAAATGAAATGAAAAACAATGACTAATTCATACTTACATACTTCAGTACATTAACAAGTTGAACACACAACAGGCTTTTTTCTTGCTCCCGATTCTCTTAGAAAATTTTCTGTAGGACGATTCAAAAACTGCTTTTTTTCTCGGCTATGAGCTATTCGGGCTTGATTCAGTGTTTATTCTTGTAATGGACCTTACTTGCCACCCCTTAACTTCGAGTTCCACCTTATCCCTATTTTTAATTTCCGTAAGCAGTTTTTTATTATCCTCAATAGGTATTCTTACCTCGGACTTTTCTCCCTTTTCATCTTTTATGCATAATAGCCCACCAGCCGGATCCGCTTCGATGACTTCATAAATAACCCTTGTGAAATCCACTTCTTATCCCTCCGATTATTTAGATGATAAATTAGAGTTCTTGGATTCTTTGTTCACTCAGATTAATCTACTGGAATCATCAGCCCTGGCTGTTTACTTTTTCATAAGCTTAATTGTGCTGACCTAGGTATGGAGTAAATAGTGAATGTGTGGATGAAAGAACTATAGACGGAAGCATCTCCAGAAGAGGGATGCTTCCATCCCGGGAACACTAGATTAACTGCCGGCCGGTTTGACCTCTTTAGGGACTATGGCGTGCATGCCGTCTTTATGAAAGACAGTACCCGTTACTTTGACATTCTGCTCTACATGGTCCCAGAGGAGCTGATTAGGATCTGTTGTGGGAGCTCCCTCGATAACCTGATAGAGCACGCCGTTCTTTTCGTCAAGAATACCAAAAGCCTGCCCGGCTTTTGCACAGGCCTCGGCACACTGCTGGTGCGCCTCACCCTTTAAATTCATAGATATATAACAAGCCGGGTCGACTACCTGTCCGGTAATAGTTTTTTCCTCTCCGCCCATCTTATTACCTTCTGCAGCGAGGGTCAAAGAAGAAACGAAAAATAAAGTAACCACTGTCAAAAAACCAAAGACTCCCAAATATCTCATACCTTTTCACCTCCGATTAAAAAGTTTTATTGCTCCTTGCCTTCCAGATGCCCTGTCAAAACCTTATTCTCATACAAACTTTCGCTTGTTTAGATGCGGATAGTGTATAAAGGTTCCCATTGGGAGGGGTATGGATGAATATTCACAGCCGGAGTTAACAATGTGTGTATGTTTTTACTAATAGGGTTTCGACAATCTGCATGATTAATTTCCCTATTTACGTGACCTTGCTCAAAAACCAATAACCAATAAATCCAACCAAAGCGGACACCGGAAGGGTGATTAGCCATGCCATGATCATTTCTGAGACCATTTTCCATCTAACTGTTTTGCTTCCTCGTTTGAGTCCGATGCCGATTATTGCACCGCTGGAGACGTGGGTTGTGGAGACCGGTAGCCCGAGTCTTGCCGCAATTACGACCAGTACCGAAGTGGTAAGGTTTGCCGAAAAACCCTCTTGGGGATTCATGGGAGTAACCTTCTCTGCCAGTGTTTCAGTGACCTTCAATCCCGATAGGACGCTTCCAAGACCCATGGCCAGGGCAACGATAAGAAAAGAGGTTGTCGATGATATCTGGGTTCCCAGGGCACTTACACCAAGGGCAAGGGCAACAATTTTTGGAGCGTCGTTTAATCCCCGGGCAAAGCTGGCCATACCTGCCGATAACCAGTGGAATAAATCCAAAACCTCGAACCTTATGGGTGATGTAAGTGATTCTGAACATGTGTTTTTATCGGCCGCCATCAGATTTGCTTGAGGGAAGGGGACAATTTGCGAAAAAGTCCCTTGAATACCAGCTCTCACCAGAACCGGCTTAGATGATATTACTTCTCTTACCTCGAGGCACAGGCAGTAACGCTCGGTCCGCGTAGATACCCTTTGGATTATAGGCGAAAATAGCCAGGAGATGCTCAAGGCAAGGATAGGACTTAAACCTAGTGGAAGAAAAATCTTCTTTCCTAAGATCGACCATTCTACTTCATTAAACCCTACCGCGGCCACCCCCGCTCCACAGATTGCCCCGGTAATTGCGTGGGTAGTGGAAACTGGTAGTCCTGTTTTGGATGCAAAGATGACCCATACAAATGCTCCTAAGATAACCGATAGTGGGAGGACTTGGTTCAGCCTGGAAGGTGACCTTAGTATTTCTGTAGCTGAAAATGTCTTTACAAGTTCGAGTGCAAAGATTGCCGCCGCTATCCCCCCGACGATGGTCCAGATTGTTCCCCAGGTAATGGCCCTTTTATAATTGGCAACCCTGCTACCAACAAGTGTGGCGATGCCTTTTGAAACATCGTTGGCGCCATTGGCATATGAGAGCAAAGCGATATAAGAAATAACTAAGGCAGTAAGCATTAGCTGTTTTTACTCTTACTGAATTTAGAGAGAAGGTCGTTATTGAAATCACTGATTGTATCAATATCTCTTAAGGTCTTTAATAGACTGAACTTAAGACCCATTGTCTTTATCTTGTTTATTGTTTGACCCAGAACCTGGCTGGTACTCCACGTAATATCGTCAAAAATCTCTGGTATTGATTCTTTCATTCCCAATAGGTAATATCCACCATCCTCCGCGGGGCCAAGCACCAAGTCCATCTCATCTAGCGACTGAAAAGCCCGGGATATTATTTCCTCTGTAATTTCTAAACAGTCAGTGCCGATGATGACGGCTTTTTCCGCTCCTAGCGAGAATGTTTTCTCGAGAGCGTTTGCCATCCTTTCACCGAGGGAGTTTCCTTCCTGTGCCAAAAGCCGGTACCTTTTGCCCAGCCAATTCTCCATTTCTCTTTTCCTGTCTGGGGGGTCAAAGAAGATTATTGTCTTGTATTCTTCAGATTCGGATAGGTTATGTATAACGCTCTCCGCCATACTCGCATAAATCTCTGCGGCTTTTTCATGACCCAAATCCTCGGCTAAACGGGTTTTCACCCTTCCTGGCTCGGGGTACTTTACGAAGATGAGGAGCGTGTGATTTAGTTTTGGTCTGCTCATTTGGTTTCCCTATTAGTCACAAATCGATGCACATGTTTACGGGTTTACGAGTTGACGAGTTAACACGCTAACACGTTATCTCGGTAACAGAATTTACTTGTGTTCATTCGTGGCTAAATACTTATCCCTAACAACACGAACCTCCGTCTGCACAACAACTGCCGTCTGCGGAACAATTATAGTTTGCCGGAGCTTCTCTGCTTGGATCTGTAATTATGAACAATCCCGCATACGGGGGTTTTACCAGCTTCTGTGCCGTGTCCGTGCATACTTCTACTTCTTCACTGCGAGGAAATAAATGCCCTTCCTCGTCTACTATGGCTTTGAAGGGGCCGTTATAGATAGCCTTTTGTCCTATGAATACACACCCTGCCGTCTTCTGGAATTTATATCCTCTCACCGTTATGGAGAAAAACCTGTAGTTTTCCACGTCTTTCCAGTATGTCTTTTTTAGGACTTGTATACCGTAGAAGCCTGCCTGTTCGAGGTAGGAGATGAATTGCTCTTCGGTTAGGGCACCGGCTATACATTCTCCCCAGAGCCGGTCGTTGGTGGTTATATGGGGCGGAACTTCCTTTTCCGATACTATATCTGAAATCACTATCCTCCCATGGTCACTGAGAATACGCCACATCTCGGAGAAGACCTTCTTTTTGTCCGGTGAGAGGTTTATAACGCAGTTTGACGTGATAAGGTCGACCGATTTATCCTGAATGGGTACTTCCTCCAGAAATCCTTTTCTAAATTCGACAACATCATAGCCCAAGTTGGTTGAAACAATAGGACGACACTCGTTTGCGACCCTGAGCATCTGGTCAGTCATATCCACTCCGATTATTTTCCCAGACGGGCCTACCTTCTTTGCGGCTATAAAGCAGTCAATTCCAGCACCGGAGCCGAGGTCGACTACGGTTTCCCCTGGTTTTATATCAGCGATGCTCATCGGACTTCCGCAACCGTAGAATCTATCGATGACTTCTTGTGGGATATGACTTACATCATCAGTTGGATAACTTGTGGGACAGCAGAGTTCCTTTTGCGGCTCTTCTGCCGCTTTTCTGTAGAATTCCCTCACCACTTCACGGGACTTATCTATGTTGAAGGTAAGCACACAGTTGGAGTGGGATATCTCTACGGTGAAGTCAGAGAACGTATGAAATCTTCCATTTCCGTTGGAACCATTGATACCGCAGGATAGAGCGCCCTCTCCCATGCTCAGAAATACCGGAGGAGCGTCGAATCCGGACTTGCGATTGAATGTTTGTCTCCCTTCCTCGGCCAGCTCAAAGAGGCTCGAGGTGATCATGTATTCGTGAAGGTCGGAGCAGGGGTCAGGCCCGTGCAGATCACCCTCTCCAAAGGTAGCGGCCGAGTAAAAGTAGGAATGTTCGATATCTCCGCCTCCGCAGATGAATTTTAAATAACAGCCATTACACTTTGTCTTTTTCTGGACTGTTGCTTTTCTAAACATATTGCAAACAGGGCTATTTTGCCAGATTTCGGATAAATCTTTTTCTCTTATGTTCCCGCAGCTAAGTCCCTTAAAGTTTGCAAATGCAGCGGAGGGATAAACTTCACCATCTGAGTAGACGCATAAACTCTCCCAGCAGGCATTACTCAGGTCAAATTTGGTAAACTTTCTTGATTTTAATTTTTGCTTGATTGATACAATGTTGTCTATGGAAATTCCAACCTCGTCTGCTACTTTTTTGACCTTTTTTACCACCTCAATCAACTTGTACGTAGGAAGTAAAAGGTCTCTGCTTCCGTTAGTTATCCTTCCTCTTTGGTGGACCCAGAGGAGGTGGTGATTTTTTACCCCCAAGGTAGCTAGAAGTCTTGTAACATTTGGTACGTCTTCGGCATTTGCCGACGTAACTACTGTAGTAACGGTTGGATTAAGACCCGCTTCTGCTGCGGCTTTTATCCCTTTTATTATTTTTTCAAACGTGCCTTTTCCCCGAATCGGATCATTCGCTTCTGTGGTCGAGCCGTCGAGGCTGATCTGGGGTTTGAATCGGCCTCTGGCTACCTCGAGGAGTCGCTTTATCTGTTTCTCCTGGGTGAACAGCATTCCGTTTGTCAGGGTAATAAGCTCTGAGTCGGGGTCTCGTGTAACGTATTCGATTAGCTCATAAATATCTCTCCTAATAAATGGTTCTCCTCCAGTGAAGTAGAAGCGGAATACTCCCAGTTCTCGTCCCTGGTCGATTATGCGTTTTATCTCGTCGGTAGGCAGTCCTTTATCTTCCCACGGACCGGAACTAACCAGACAATGGGTACACTGTAGGTTGCATGAGTTGTTTGTATGTATCCAAAGCTCGCTTAGATGGTCTACTTTTAGATAGTCGCTCCTGCCGGTGTAAGATGGTCTTGTATAAGGAGTGAAGGATATAAACTTCTCTCTGAGGGCGTCTTTGATGAATGAATTCACATGAACCCATGCTTTCGCTCCATTGAGACCAAATTCCGAGCTGTAGAGTGCTACGATATCATTGAATGTTTTTTTTCCATCGATGTAGCTTGCAATTCTGGCTCCTCTCGAGTCTGTGCTTATCCAGTTAGGTCCTTCGGGATCGATAAGAATACTGAGGCCGTTTTGCTCGATTTGGGAGTAGGGCGGGGCATGTAAGATCGTTTTATCACCAAGTTCCATTCGGTTTTACCTCCTTAGCAATTTTATCGTTGAGTTTAATCAAGACGTATGTAAGAACGTAAGAATAAAGTACATAACTCTACTTTTCCTTTACTTCTAAATCTCCTAAATCCAATACTGCAACACTCGAAATCAAGCACATCCTTATGTTTTACACTCCTAAGTCTCTTGTAAAGAAGAGGATGGATTTGGTAGATAACGAACTTTCCCTCTTTCTTGTCGACTACTATCCCTGAATTTCTGAGTATTCCTAGATGGTGGGATACCTGAGAATGTTTCTTGCCCACTCTTTTGGCTATTTCAGATACCGAATACTCGCCATTGAAGAGGCACCTCAGGATTTGGAGCCTAACATCTTCAGCCAGTGATTTAAGTAACTTAGCACAATTTTTCAATCGCATGGCCTCGTAACGTGCTTTTATTCTTCTAATAGATGCGGATTTTGAAAAAAGGTTCCATGTGCAGGTAAAAATAGGTTGAAAAACCATCTCCGGTAATGGATATGGACAGGGAGCACTTAGAATCTCAGAAACCAATCAGTTTAGAAGCCTGACTATAAACATGAGAAGCTTCTGAAGTAGCTGGGAGGACTCAAATTTATGGCGGTAAAATAGGTCTGCGGTTTGCCTTGTTCCGAGGGCCAGAGTCGGATAGACATGGATGGTGGAAGAAATATCCTTTACCGTCATTCCCTTTTTTATGGCAAGGGCAAGCTCCGAAATCAGCTCACCGGCATTAGGCCCTACAATGTGGGCCCCTATTATCTTTCCTTTCCATCCGGTGGTGATGATTTTTGCAAAGCCAACGCCCTCTACTTCTGTAACCGCTCTATCAACATTACTATACTGGTGTTTGTAAACGCTGTACTTAATGTTCTTTTTCTTTGCCTCATTCTCGGAGATTCCCACATGGGCAACCTCGGGGTCGGTAAACGTGGTCCAGGGAACGACGGAATAGTCCACCTTGGCCGGGAGTCTGAGTAAAGCATTTCTCACCACTATGCCAGCCTGATACTCAGCCATGTGCGTAAAGAGGTAAGGTCCGACCACGTCACCGCATGCCCAGATGTTTTTGGCGGTGGTCCTTAGTTTTTGATCGACTACTATCCCTTTCCGGTTATACTCGACCCCGGCAGCCTCAAGGTTTAACCCCTCCACATTGGGTGTACGTCCTACTGCAACCAGGATTTCATCCGCTGCTATATTGATTTCCTCTCCGTTTTTCTTCGCAAGCACTACTTTTTTGCCATTTTCCAAAGAGACCCGCTCGGCTTTCGTTCCGGTGAAGAACTTGATTCCTTCTTTGGTCAAATATTTCTCCAGCTCTTCTGAAACATCTTCATCCTCGACGGGAAGAATCCTATCCAACATTTCTATTACCGTGACATCTGAGCCGAATCGGGCAAAGGCTTGACTCATCTCCATCCCTATAGGCCCGGCACCTATAACAACTAAAGACTGTGGGAGTTTCTTTAAATGAAATACCTCGACGTGTGATATAAAACCGGCCTCTTTAAGTCCATCGATCGCGGGCGTGAAGGACCTTGACCCCGTGGCAATGACAAATTTTTTGCTCTTTATCCTCCTTCCGTTTACTTCTATCTCCTCAGGAGAGGTGAAGCTCGGGTCGCCGAAGACCACGTCCACACCCATTTTCCTGAATCTCTCCGGGTCGTCATGCTTGCCTATTATGCTTATCGTATTCCAGACATGGTTAATCACCTTTTCGAAATCAAAAGAGAGCATGGTTTCATCGAGCCCGTATTCCTTCGCCCGCTTTATTAATGAGGCTACTTTGGCCGAGTGTATCAGGGTTTTACTGGGTACACAGCCGTAGTATAAGCAATCGCCGCCTAACTTCTCTTTCTCGACAAGAGCAACCCTGAGTCCGAATTTTACGGAGCCGGTTGCTACGGTAAGCCCGGCCGCCCCGCCACCTATCACTACTATGTCATAATTATCCATTTGGTAACTCCTAAAATTTGGTTTTACTCGAGAATTATCCGTGCATGCCACAAGGTCACCACAATACTGTCATTACTAACGCCTCGATTGCATTCGATATGAACTTAGTGAAGCTATATCACGCCGTGTGTCATTCCGAGTGAAACGAGGAATCTTTCTTTAGATTTCTCCTTTCGGTCGAAATGACAGTGGTGCTCCGCGCAGACAAGAGAGACTGCTTATTTCGTTACTGATACCTTGCTACTTGCTTCATGAGTATCCATTCTTGATTCAAAAGATTAAATTAGAATGATTTACTCTTTAGCCTTTGCTTCCTTATAACCCACGGTATAAAAATAGAAAAAACTACGACCAGGAAGAATCCGATGAGTATATAAAAGCCCCCTTTGGTTATGGAACCTCCAAAATAGGAGTAAACCGAGGTAGCCGGGATAATCCCAATCATGGTGGCGAAAAAGTGGCTCCAGAAAGAGACCCTGAGAACACCTGCGGCATAGCTAACCAAATCAAACGGCGGCCCAATAGGGGAGCTTCTTATCACAAGTAACGTTTTGAATCCGCTGTCGGCCAGCTTGTCGTTAAGTGTGCCCAATTTACCTTTTAATATTTTCTCGACGAAATCCCTGCCCAGCAGCCTTGCTATCATGAAGGAAATGCTGGCATTGAAGGTTGCTCCAATGATAGTCAAGATAGTCCCTAATACCGGGCCGAACGTAAACCCTCCGGCCAGGGTATAGAGGGTGGGCGGTACCGGAACTAAAGGCCTTATCGAGAATGTGTAGATAAGGAAGTAGATAAGTGCTGCTTTTATGGTCCCGTAACTTAGGAGATACTCTTTAATTTTCAGCGGAGTCAGGTCCTGAAACCTAATACCGGAACCTCTAATCAGCAGGAAAGCAGAAATTAGAATTAGAACCAGCAAGGCTATTCGCCAGACCTTTCCTCTGTTTTTTTTATCCATTATTCTCATAGGATGGTTCCATAAACAGGTATCCAGTTTAGATACATGAAATCCTAAAAGGTTTCTATTAATAATGAAAGGATTTCTTATCCGGAATCATATCTGTCCAAAATAGGTTTTAAGGGAAGGGAGCTCCAACAGGTAGAATTGATTTATTTGCAACAACAAAACAACCACCTGAAGGAGGCATCCCGTGAACAAGTATAGCAGTATTTTTGGTCAAATGTTACGAATAAT
>DATMAT010000058.1 GCA_035559815.1 Thermodesulfobacteriota bacterium | reverse complement strand
ATTATTCGTAACATTTGACCAAAAATACTGCTATACTTGTTCACGGGATGCCTCCTTCAGGTGGTTGTTTTGTTGTTGCAAATAAATCAATTCTACCTGTTGGAGCTCCCTTCCCTTAAAACCTATTTTGGACAGATATGGTGTCGCTTATTTAATCTTATTAGCCACATCGCCCTTGTGTTGATCATCCATTTCTATCTCCCACCCGCCGCCGAGGGCTTTATAGACGGCGACCAGAGCAGTAGCCGTGCTGGTCTCGCTTTGAGCAAGCTGGTCCTGGGCTTCGAGCAACGTGCGTTCAGCATCCAGCACAGTGAGGAAATCGGCCACCCCATATCGGTAACGAAGTTGCGCCAACTCTACAGCCTTTTCACTAGCCTCGGCCGACTGTCTCAGAAAATCTTGGCGCATCTGTTGACGGCCGAAATCAACGAGCGCATTCTCCGTCTCCTCCAGGGCGAGCAATACCGTTTGCTCATACTGGGCTAAAGCCGCTTCGGCGCTCGCATCGGCGGCCTTGATCCTCGCCCTTACTCGCCCCAGGTCAAACGCCGCCCAGAAGATTCTTGGGAGCAAAAAGAAAGTGCCGCTCCCGCTATCGCCCAGGCCGGAGAAAGATTCGGCTTCAAGAGCTATGCTTCCGGTAAAGGTGATCCTGGGAAAAAGGTCAGCAGTAGCAATGCCGATGCGGGCAGTCTCGGCAGCCAGGGTTCGCTCCGCAAAGCGAATGTCCGGACGCCTTCTAAGAAGGGCTTCCGGAGTCCCGACGGCAACCAGCTTGGGCAATGATGGAAGATTCTCCGGTTCTGATAACTCCGCCTCAAGTGCGGTAGGCTCCTGACCGACAAGCACGCTCAACCTGTAAATGGCCCTTTTTATGGCAGTCTCCAATGGAGGAATGGTAGCCAGAGTCGAATTTAATTGAGCCCGAGCGCGTGATGTGTCCAGCTCTGTGCCCCGACCCCCTTCTAATAAGGCGATAGTTAATTCCAGGGTTTGCTCTTGATTCTCCGCATTTCTCCGAGCAACCTCAAGCTGGTTTTGTGCTCCGCGGAGCTCGAAATAGTTCCTGGCAACCTCCGCCAGGAGGCTGACTATCACGTCGCGTCTAACCGCCTCCGATGCTTCCACCTCGGCAGTGGCTGCCTCGATCGAGCGGCGCACACGTCCGAAGAAATCCAGTTCCCAGGTAGCATCGAATCCGGCGTTGAAAAGGTCGATGTCTCGGTCAAAGCCCTCCTCTTGTACCTGCGCTTCGCTTAATCTTTCTCTTGTATAGGACGCTTGTGAAGTCACAGTGGGGAAGAGGTCAAATTGAGTCTCTAGCCGGAGGGCCCGAGATTGGCGAAGCCTGGCCGTAGCGATACGGAGGTCGTGATTACCGGCTATTGCCAGATCAATCAAACGATTGAGCCTCTCATCATTGAAACCTCGCCACCACGAGGTCTCCACCTCACTAGTGGATAGTCCCTTCTCAGATTCATTGGCAAACTTCCGAGAGACCTGCATCTGAGGTTGTTTATAATCCGGCCCGACCATGCAGCCGGTTAAGATTAGCATTCCTAAGACGATAGGAATAAAGATTACAGTCCTGATCATGTTTGAAGAACCAAGAACTTTCCGCCTTGGAGATTTAGTAAACAGCGATATTTGAGCGAAAATGGAATAGCCGTTCGTCCTGAGCCCAGTCGAAGGACGAACACATTCGATCTGGGAAGAAAGATCATTCTTCGACAAGCTCAGAATGAGCGGATTTACGTCCGCTAAGTACGATAACTGCTCTTTATCCCTCATATCTTAACCTCTTCAAAAGTGTTGTGCATTAAGACATCAATCCTTCCATGCAGTGGAGCAGGAGAAATCAATTTAATTTTATTGTGACTTTCACATACCTTTGTCATAGCTCTCTTCCTTTAATTCGTGATGAATAGATTTCTCTTTTTTGCGCTCGGTAACCCCGCGAATAAGAACGTAGAATATCGGCGTTAAGAGCAGCCCAAAGAACGTAACCCCGAGCATCCCGCTGAACACCGAAGTACCTAAGGCCTGGCGCATCTCGGCGCCAGCGCCCGTTGCCATCAAAAGAGGCACCACACCGAGTATAAAAGCAAAAGAGGTCATGAGGATCGGGCGAAGTCGAATGCGACTGGCTTCGACTGCCGCTTCAAAGCGGTTTTTGCCCTCTTCCTGCCGGTCCTTGGCAAACTCCACGACCAGGATGGCATTTTTACAAGCCAGGCCGACCAGCACTACAAACCCTATCTGAGTAAGTATGTTATTATCCATGCCGCGCAGCCACACTCCGGCAATGGCAGAGAGCAGGCACATAGGCACGATCAGTATGATGGCCAGCGGCAGCGACCAGCTTTCATACAGAGCAGACAGAATCAGAAATACAAACAGTACGCAGAGTGGAAAGATGAAGATCGCCGTGTTGCCGGCTGTAACCTGCTGGTAAGCTAGGTCCGTCCACTCAAAACCCATGCCTTGCGGCAGTATTTTGTTGGCCAGTTCTTCCATGGCATCAATAGCCTGTCCGGAGCTAAATCCGGGCATCGTATCCCCATTTATATCAACCGAAGGGAACAAATTGTAGCGTATAACCCGGTCGGGCCCGGTTACACGATGCACGTCAATAAGCGAGCCGAGCGGCACTGCAGCTCCAGATGCGCTGCGTGTCCTTAGCTTTGTAATATCATCGGGTTCGTTGCGGAAAGGCCCCTCAGCCTGGGCCGTCACCCGATAGGTGCGCCCAAAGAGGTTAAAGTCGTTTACGTAAATTGAACCCAGATAAATCTGAAGCGTGTCAAAAATATTGGTTAGAGGGACGTTAAGCTTTTTAGCCTTGGTGCGGTCCACCTCGGCATAAAGCTGCGGCGTATTAGTGCTGAATGTGGTGAAAACCCTGGTCAAACCCGGCTGCTGGTTTGCCGCTGCAACGAGTTCGTTGGCTGCAGCTTCAAGTTCTAGAAGGCCAGCACCCGACCGGTCCTGGATCATCATTTTGAACCCGCCGGCAGTTCCCAGACCTCTAACCGGGGGTGGGGGAATCACTATAATCCTTGCCTCCTGGATTTCAGAAAGTTTAGGGAAAACATTCCTTATAATTTCCTGGGCGCTTGGACCGTGTTTAGCTCGCTCTTCGAACGGCTCTAAGACAGCAAATATTGCCGCTGAATCAGAGCTGTTAGAAAACGTCGCTCCGGAGAAGCCGACAATACCCACCGCATGCGCTATGCCCGGCGTCTCCAGCATGATTTTTGTCGCACGCTGAACTACCGCATCAGTCCGTTCTAGGGAAGAGCCATCGGGAAGTTGCACGTCGGTAATCAAATATCCCTGGTCCACCGCGGGGATGAATCCAACCGGCACTCTGGTAAACCCCAAGTAGGTGAGGCCGATAAGGCCGCAATAAACTAAAATAGCAATGCTGCTCACCCGTATTAACCTCGACACCGTACGTCCGTATTCATCAGACGTGCGCTCGAAAAACCGGTTAAATCCACGGAAGAAACCCTTCAGTAGTCGGTTCACAATCGAACTTAGTAACCATCCTGCTATACCGCCGGCCGCAAAAACCATCATGCGGACCGCCCATAGGATGGTCTGACCTGAGGATAGACTTCCAGTCTCACCGGTGCCATGCACCGTACCGGATAAACCGAGCAAGCTCGCCAGTGGCATGGCCAGAAACGAATAGGCTAAAAATCCGAAGATAATGGCAATTCCTATGCGGGGCAGAGGCTCCTGCATCTCCGACTCGCTATCCGGCTTGATAAGCTGGCCAGCTCGGGCTGGGGCCATGGTCAGCGCATTAACTGCCGAGATTATGGTAGAGACAGCGATGGTAAGAGCAAACTGACGGTAGAACTGACCGCTGATCCCGGAGAGGAAAGCCGTTGGGATAAAGACAGCACTCAGGACAAGAGTGATAGCAAGCACCGGGCCGGTTATCTCCTCCATCGCTTTCAGGATGGCCTCGCGTGTCTCCAGGCCCTTACCCATCCAGCGCTTGATGTTTTCTACAACGACGATAGAATCGTCCACCACGATGCCGATCGCCAGCACTAAGCCGAACAGCGACAGGTTATTGAGCGAAAAGCCAAATGCAGCCATAACGGCAAAGGTGCCGACCAGGGACACAACGGCATCTATCATCGGGAGAAGGGCAGCCCGCCAGTCCTGCAGAAATATCAAAACCACGATGGACACCAGGATGAACGCTATAAAAAGGGTGTGAAACACTTCGTTAATTGACTCCTGGATAAAGATCGTAGGGTCGTAGATGATCCGATATTCCAGGCCGGGCGGAAATTCCTTGCTGAGCTCGGCCATAGTCTGGCGAACCGACTGGGCAGTCTCAAGGGCATTAGAGCCGGGAAGCTGAAAGATTCCAATTCCTTGCGCCGGTTCCCCGTCAAGATAACTGTTGACGCTATAGTCACGGGCACCCAGTTCAATCCGGGCGACATCCCTCAAGCGCGTAATCCGCCCGTCATCACCGGTTTTTACCACAATATCGCCGAACTGCTCCTCTTCGACCAGGCGGCCTAGAGTGTTGACGTTAAGTTGAAAGGCATTCCCTTGCGGCACGGGCGGCTGGCCTATCACCCCTGCGGCTACCTGCACGTTCTGTTCGCGGAGCGCCTGCACCACATCGCTCGCCGCCATGTCCCGTGAATACAATTTCTCAGGGTCGAGCCAGGCCCGCATGCTATATTCGCGCGCGCCAAACACTGTGACGCTCCCCACGCCATCAATACGCGTTAGAACGTCTTGCACCCGGATCTGGACGTAGTTGCTTATGTAAAGCTGGTCGTAGCGTTTGTCGGGCGAAAGGAGGTGCACCACCATGAGCAAATCGGGGGAGCTTTTCCGGGTGGTGACGCCGATGCGGCGGACTTCCTCGGGCAATCTGGGTTCGGCGACGGCTACGCGGTTTTCTACCAGAACCTGCGCTTCGTCGATGTCGGTGCCCAGCTCGAACGTGATGGTTAACTGCATCTGGCCATCGCTCGTGGATGAAGACGACATGTAGAGCATGTTCTCCACACCATTAATCTCCTGTTCGAGGGGAGT
This sequence comes from Thermodesulfobacteriota bacterium, assembly GCA_035559815.1. Taxonomy (NCBI): domain Bacteria; kingdom Pseudomonadati; phylum Thermodesulfobacteriota; species Thermodesulfobacteriota bacterium. The sequence continues at coordinate 2,689 of DATMAT010000058.1, read as the reverse complement.
GGCAACCGTCTCCGCTATAACCTCGGGGGTTGCCCCGGGATAACTGGCGCGCACCACTACCGTCGGCGGAGTGATTTCCGGGTACTGTGCCACCGGGAGGGTAAAGTACGCAATGAGACCAACTATTACGATTACGACCGAGAGCACGGTGGCAAAGATCGGTCTATCGACAAAAAATCTGGATATCACTCCCCTATCCTCCTGTATTGCTCTTATTGCTCTCAGCTTGAGTCGGGGTTAGGTCCGGCGTCAAGAAATTTTCATTCTTTAGGGGTATTTTTTCTCTCTGCGGATCAACTTTCACCCCCGGCCTTACTCGCTGTAATCCTTTTACGATTACCCAATCCTCCGGCTTGAGACCCTCTCTTATGATTCTCAATCCATTTACTTTTGGTCCCAACACCACTTTTCTATATTCTGCTGTGTTTTCATCGTTGACTATCATGACAAATCTCTGCGATTGATCGCTCCCAATTGCTTCGTCAGGAATCATAATTGCTTCGTATTTACTGCTGCCCGGTATCCGAATACGGGCAAATAGCCCCGGGGTAAGGGTCAAATCAGGATTGGGGAAAACTGCCCTTCCCCTTATCGTCCCTGTATTAGGGTCAAGCTGGTTATCCACAAAATCAATATAGCCCTTGTGGGGAAACCCCTCTTCATCTGCCAAAGCAAGATAGGCGGGATTTCTCACTTGCCTTGAGCTTGGACGCTTTCCTTGCTGCGCCAGTCGGGTGTATTTCAGAAAGGACTGTTCATCAGCTTCGGCATAACAATAAATGGGGTCAAGAGAAACTATGGTGGTAAGCAAGGTTCCGCCAGTCCCGCCGTTGATAAGATTGCCCTCTGTGACGAGTTTACGGCTGATACGCCCTGTAATAGGCGCCCTGACCTGAGTAAACTCGACATTCAGCTTTGCGGCTTGGACGGCGGCCTCTGCTTGTTCGACCGTTGCCCGAGCAACACGCTCGTCGGAGATTCTGGTATCAGCTTCCTCTTCAGAAATGGCACGAGCGCTTAGAAGCTTCTTCGCCCTTACTACATTATCCTGGGCCAGCTTTAGACGGGCCTTGGCCAGCTCGAGTTCCGCCTCTGCTTGGTCCAGTTCTGCCTGATAGGGCCTGGGGTCAATCACAAAAAGCAAATCACCCTTCTTAACGATTTGGCCATCCTGGAAATGAATCGATTCCAAGTAACCGCTGACCCGTGCCCTAACCTCCACAGACTCAACAGCCTCAAGGCGTCCAGTGTATTCATCCCACTCGATGATTTCTCGTACCACCGGCTGGCTAACCGTAACCTTGGGTGGTGGTGGAGCCACCGGGCCTTCGTTCCGCCCACAACTGACTTGGAAAAAGATAATAAGCACCGGTAGCAGATGTGGTAAAACTTTTCCCAGTAAAATTTTTCTATTGTTATAGTCGTGTTTTGCATCCATGGCTCGAACACCTGATTTAAAGAATAGCTTTGCTCATACAGAGGGGAGCCCAAGGGCTATGCGATTATCAACTTCATATAGGTATTGAACCCCTACTTTCGATAAATTCTGGATGGCTTCCTGCTCCAAGAATCCAGCTTGCATACTCATGAACGATGGAAAATCCAGCACTAGAACTGTAGTAACCGACAAACCTTGACTAGAGTATACCCAAATTTTCCAATTGCCGTCTTTCAAATTCCCGCTATTATTTCAACGTCCGCCGCAACGGTTGAACTAAGAACCGCGTACGAACCGGGCCTCCCGATGTCGATTCCATGTATAGTGTCTCCATAAATCTGTGCATAAAATGCCTAATCCTTATTGCAGATTAGGAATTTATGTAAGAGTGCTTGAATAAATAAAGAACAGTTAATTATCTTTATTTTTTCATCCATTATCTTTTCAAGCATCTTCAATCCATTACGATCTATGAACGTCACGCCCGAGAAATCTAACACAACGGTTTTATCTTTTTCATGTTTATAAAGCATGCATAGCTTTTCCAAATCTGATACCCATGCATCAATAAGTTTCCCGTCTAACCTAATGGTTACCGTTTTTTCATCCTCGGAAATCTCTGTGGTTCTAAACATATTTGTCGACTATCCTGTCAATTATTTGTCAGACTCTACCTCGCTATCGACCCTTCCATCTTCTGCTCCAAAAGCTCTGTCTCCTGGTGAGTCGTGCTCGGCTGGTGCCGGGCCGCTATAAGCGAGTAGAAGACCGGCACGACGAATAGAGTAAAAAGAGTACCTACGGTCATGCCCGCTACTAGCACCGTGCCGATGCTGTTGCGGGCCTCGGCTCCCGGGCCCGACACCAGCACAAGCGGTAAGTGACCAAATACGGTAGCCGCCGAGGTCATCAGCACCGGCCGAAGTCTCGTCAACGACGCCTCACGTAGTGCAAGTACCTTGGAGAGACCGCGAGCCTGAAGGGTATTTGCGAACTCAACGATGAGTATGCCGTTCTTTGCAATCAACCCCACCAGTGTGATCAGCCCGACCTGCGAGTAAATGTTGATCGTGGTGAGGTCCAGGAAGCTGAACACTAGCGCGCCGGAAATCGCCAGCGGCACCGAGCCCAGGAGCACAATCAGAGGGTCGCGAAAACTTTGGAACTGGGCAGCAAGTACCAAGTAGATGAGCACTACGGCGAACCCGAGCGTGGCAGTAAGCGCCGCACCCTCACGGCGGATCTGCCGTG
>DATMAT010000057.1 GCA_035559815.1 Thermodesulfobacteriota bacterium | reverse complement strand
CATAGATCCCAGCGAAGCAATTTCTTATCTTGAACAAGTATGAAAATCAAGATAAAACTGGCCGATTAATTTGATTTTCTCCCTTTAGTGCTCAAAATTAATCGGAATGAACCTGCCGGAGTTATTTCAAAAGCGCCTGGTTATAGCCATTCCCTATTTAGACAACGAGGTGTATGACCTGCAGAGGCTATTTGAATTGAGGGGGTATATGTTTGAGAGCAGACATTAAGGAACTATGCTTCACTCGGTTAAAAATGCCGTCTCTACTTCGTTTGAGTATTTTTTTATACCGGCAAATATACCGTCGACAATATCGCTAATATACCTATCGTCTTTCAGCCTTTTTTCCTCGCGGGGATTAGTTATAAAAGACGTTTCCACCAGTATGCTGGGGATGTCTGCGCCTATCAGCACTATGAATGGCGCTTTTTTGACACCTTTATTATTCACCAGGTCGTATCTCTGGGAGACGCGGTTGATGACGGAACTCTGGACATGAGTAGCCAGCCGGTTCGACTCATCGATTTTCGAGCTAAGTAGATATTTCTTCACGATATCCTCCAGGTCGCTCAGACTCTTTCTGGTGGTGGAGTTCTCCCGGGCGGCGACTGCCAGCGCTTCCGGGTCCTTGGTGAAGCTCAAGATGTATGTCTCTATGCCGTAGGCATGGTTGTTTTTGGCGGCGTTACAGTGGATCGATACGAACAGGTCGGCTTTTTCCCTCCTGGCGATGCCGGTTCTCTCTTCAAGAGGTATGAATCGGTCATCACTCCTGGTGAGGACGACACGGGTCACTCCAAAGTTTTTCCCGTCCTGCTCGATTTTTCTTTTTAGCTCTTTAGCTATGTCCAGGTTCACGTCTTTTTCCTTAAGTCCGCTGGGACCGACCGCTCCGGAGTCGTGCCCGCCGTGTCCTGGGTCTATGACGATGGTCCTGACTTTAAGTCCTAGTGCTCCTCTCAAACTAGAAACATCGCTGTAATCAATCCTGGGCGGGGTTGAGGGCGTTCTGCTTCCGGAAGCACTTTTTTCTCTCACATAGAGGTCGTCCTTAGACTTCTCGCCGTATATGTCCATCACTATCCTGAACGGGTCGTGTAAGGAGAACACCCGGTATTCGTCGAAGTTCTTGATGTATAGAACCACCCTCACCTGGTCCGGAGTATTCCTGGCGAATTTTATGTCTTCGAGCAATCCCTTTTCGATCGGCTCCAACCGGAGGTTGCGGTCAACCTTGGTACCTTCTATGTCCACGAATAGCCTGGGCGGTTTTCCCATTTCCGGGTCGGCTTTCAAGAAGTAGGGTTTGAAGGGCATTTCCTTATCCACGTGTATCACTACCCGGGTGTAGTTCTCGGTAGACCAGTGACGTATCTCGCTGATGTTAACGAGCCTAGCTGATTGTGGTTTGCTTTCGGTTGCGGTTGTAACATCTTTGCCGGTCGGTTTATATGCGGAAAGCTCCTCGAGCTTCGACCGGGCAGCGTACACCATATCCCCTTTTGGGTAATTCTTCACTACTAATTCATACTCGGAATAGGCCGCAGATCTATCCCATCCCTCGACCACCCGGGCGATTCTTATTTGGGCATCGTCCGTGAGGTTACTGTCCGGGTAGCGTCTGATGAATTCCCGGCAGTAGTCAATGGACTTCTGGTAGTATTGCCGGGAGTTGAACCGGTTCCCCATCTCCTCATACATTTTTCCGGATAGAAAGAGGGAGTCAGGGGCCTTGGGGCTGTCCGGATAGGAAAGATAGGTGCTGTAGAACGCCCGGGCAATGATGTCCCAGATCTCGGAATCGTTTATCTTGACCGGGTCTGAGGTGAGGTCCTTGTAGAGCTTTAAGCTCTCTTGGTAAAGGCTTTCCCCTTTTTCCTGGGCATAGACGGGCTGAATGTATAAAATTAACGGTAAAAAAAGGTATAACCTTAAAGATAAGGTTTTATTTTTCACCTTAAGACCTTATAATATATCATCTTTTTTGGGTTGTAAACCTCTTTTTTTGAAAGAGGTGAAAATGTTAACCCCCTTTTAATTCCTGTAATTTTGAAATAATGGCCGCTTAATGCTAAATTTTTTGGATGAGGGTTATATTACTTGGCTGTGCCACCTCGACCGGGGTTCCGATAATTGGATGTAATTGCGCTGTATGCACGTCGGCTCACCCCAGGAACAAGAGGACTAGGTGTTCGTTATTTGTTCAGTCCCGTGGGAAGAATATCTTAATAGATACCGCTCCAGACCTGAGGCTCCAGGCGTTGACTCACAATATAACCAGGTTGGATGCCGTACTTTATACCCACTCCCATGCCGACCATACCCACGGAATAGATGAACTCAGGACCTATAATTTTGTGAATAATATGGTAATTCCCTGCTACGGCAGTCCTGAGACCGTGGAGAACATAAAGACAAACTTCCGGTACATATTTGACGGCTCTTATTCCGCAGGCGGAAAGCCCAAGCTCGAGATAACAGCGGTTACTGCAGAGTTTGATTTTCAGGGGGTGAGAATAATTCCAGTGGAGATCGAGCATGCAAGCTGGATAATATTTGGCTATCGAATCGGGAATATGGCCTACCTCACGGACTGTAGCGGAATACCCGAGGAATCTATGAAAAAGCTTAAGGGACTCGACCTTTTGATAATAAGTGCTCTCAGATATACTCCTCACCCTGCCCACCTGAGCGTCGAGCAGGCCGTCGAGGTTATCAGAAGAATTGATCCACGGCTGGCCGTTTTTACACACATGGGGCACGAGCTCGACTACGAGGAACTGTCGAGCAGGCTTCCCGAAGGGGTCCTGGCCGGATATGATGGCATGACATTCGAATTGGAAGATTCATGACATTTAGGGGCTGCACATGTGCAGCCCAAAACAGATTGGCAACACCCTTTGGATAACGAACCACGAAATTAAGTAAGGAGCATGAAATGCAAGAGATAATTCGTGACCTGCTTCAATCAAGCAATTCCAAAATCGTACTCTGCGTCCTGGACGGGCTGGGCGGGCTTCCGTTAAACGGAAAGACCGAACTTGAGGCGGCTTCCACTCCCAATCTGGATGAACTGGCCAGGTCAGGCGCGTGCGGGCTGCACATTCCGGTAGCCCGCGGTATCACGCCGGGAAGCGGCCCATCACATCTCGGGCTCTTCGGCTACGACCCGCTGAAATACGAGATTGGCCGGGGAGTATTGGAAGCTCTAGGGTTGGGAATCGAGCTTACTCCAAATGACATAGCTATAAGGGGAAATTTCGCTACCGTAGAGTATCAGGATAAAAAACCGGTTATCAAGGACAGAAGGGCAGGGAGAATCCCTACAGAGGAGAATAAGAAAATCACCGCAAAGATAAGAGAGAAGATTAAGAGCATCGACGGAGTGAAGGTTTCGATAACCTCAGGGATGGAACATCGCTTTGCACTGGTGCTGACGTTTCCTGAGCCCCTGCCTCCCGGCTCGGACGATATTCCCGATACCGACCCCCAACTCGAGGGCAAGAGCCCGCTGCCGCCGATTCCCCGGAGGGAGGAGGCTGACCCGGTTGCCCGGGTGGTCGATAAGTTCATAAACCAGGCTGGAGAGATTATTCGTGACGAACCCCGGGCCAACTACCTTCTCCTGAGAGGGTTTTCCCTTTATCCGAATCTTTCTCCATTCATCGAGGCGTATGGGGTTAGGGCAGCAGCCGTGGCTGCCTATCCCATGTACCGAGGAGTAGCCAAACTCGTAGGGATGGACGTGCTGGAAGTAGCAGATACGACGATCGAAAGTGAGATCGAGACGTTAAAGAGGCATTTTCAGGAATACGACTTCTTTTATTTCCACGTAAAGAAGACGGACAGCTATGGTGAGGATGGAAACTTCGATGCAAAGAAAAAGGTCATAGAAGAATTTGACAGCTTTGTCCCGGAGATATTAAGCCTTAAGCCGGATGTGATAGTCGTCACCGGCGACCATTCCACACCATCCATCATGAAATCGCATAGCTGGCATCCGGTGCCTTTTCTCCTTTCATCCGTCTACACACGCGGAGGAGGAAGCCAGGGATTTTCGGAGAAGGAGTGTCTTAAAGGAGAGCTTGGAATATTCCGGGCCACCGATGCTATGACCCTCATACTCTCCCATGCAAGGCGGCTTCAAAAATTCGGGGCGTGATGAGAGTGAATATTGATGAGTGAAGAGTGTAGAGTTTGCGGAATGAAAAAACTTAACTTTTATCTTCTAATCCCTAGTCCCTGATTCCCAGTCCCTGCTCTTGCATTTTAAGAGTCGTATGCTAATTTATAATTTCTCTCGAAAACGTGCCGAAGTGGCGGAACTGGGAGACGCGCTGTCTTGAGGGGGCAGTGCCCGCAAGGGCGTGCGGGTTCGACTCCCGCCTTCGGCACCAGCAATTTCAAGCAGTTACAGCAACCCCCCCAACCTACTAAGCAAAACCAACTTGCCTTTGCCTAACCAGTGCCTAACTGGATTGCACAAGCAGCCTTCCAAATCCAAACTTGGAGGGTTTGATTATGGCAAGCCTTATTTATAATCATGGTAGTTACTATGCTGTATTTAGTTATGGTAAAAATAAGAAATGGATAAAGATAGGTAAGCTAGACAAAAAGCAAGCCTAGCAGATATCAAAGCAACTAGAAATAGAATGGGCAAAGGATAAGTTAGGCATTATGGAAATCAAGGATGTTAGTTTGTTTGATTTCTTAGATAAGATTGCCTCTTTTCAATATGATAATCACACCGTACTAAGCTAACAGCACGCCTAAGTTTTACTTGTTCCTAGAGTATTAAGCGTACCTCTTATGGTAAGCACATCTCCAGCCTCCAAGTTGGCCAATTTGTATTCATTAGAGCCATCACATGAAATGTTAAATGCTGAGGCTTTTAATTTTAATCCCAATAAATTCGATGGACATGATCCACCCACTTGCATAAATGCATGACATGCTGCTTTGGGGATATATATATCAGGATTATCCCCACTTTTGGTAATAACAAAATCATTGCTTGTTATGGAAAGCTCAATCCTTGGACCCTCCTGTATCTGCTCCTTTAGCTTTTCTAGAGCATAAACATTTGTCTCTTTTAGCTTTGCATGCTGTGAACATAACTCCCGCAGCTCCATCTTTTCTAGCTCCTCTTCCTCTACAGAATAACTTTTAACAGGCTGCTCAAGCTTTTCTGGGTCAGCATCCACACTAAAAATATTGAAGAGCGCATCTCTTTGCTTTATGAATTCCTGTCTTTTTCTTTCATTCTCTTCATCTATTTCATCTAGAAGTTTCTGAAATTCTGGTCTAAGATTCTCCTGGTTTTCTTATGTGTAATAACCAGGATTTAATCAAACGGGCACTGCCTTAGCTAGTTTCATCTAACTCGGCAATTTTACTTCTCTAGCAGTCACTCTTAGAGAAGCGAAGAGTCTATACTCCACTAAGATTCTTCACCTTTGTTCTAGCCTATTGACCGCCTTTTCTAGAAAAACCCCGTTAACTCTGAGTAGGGTGGAGGGGGAAACTCTCAATAACCCATCCTTCGAACAGGCTCAGAGCCTGTCCTGAGTTTATCCCCGATTAAATCGGGGAAGGAATGAGCGGATGCATATCCGCTAAAATGATTAATGAAATAAAAACCGTTCATTCTGAGCACAGTCGAAGAATGAACACCTCAAGAGAATTAAATACGTAAGTGTTGCTTTTTTGCCCTACAAAATGTAATATGCAAAATCCGTACTTTAACTTTCTTTAATTCTTTCACATTTTATCGTTTGCCGAGGTGATTAAGGTATGAGCGAGACCAAGGAGAATTTGAAAACCGAAATTCCCGGACCGAAAGCGAAGAAGCTGATCGAGAGGAGAGAAAAATACGTGGCAAAGGGGGTTTTTAATGTAGTTCCCTCTTTTATAGAGAGGGCTAAGGACGCTCTCATAACCGATGTTGACGGAAATACCTTCATTGATTTTGCCAGCGGGCTGGCGACGGTTAACGTCGGGCACTCCCGAAGGGAGATAATCGAAGCTTTGGGAAAACAGATCGAAAAGTATCTTCATACCTGTTTCCACGTTTTCATGTACGAGCCATACGTTCGTCTGGCCGAAAAGCTGGCCGAGATAACCCCGGGCAATTTTCCCAAAAAGACGGTGCTGGTGAATAGCGGGGCCGAGGCCGTGGAGAATGCGATAAAGGTTGCCCGGTACTACACCAAAAGAAAAGCCGTCGTTACCTTCGAGCACGCCTTTCATGGAAGAACACTCATGGGGATGACCCTTACCAGTAAGATCAGGCCATATAAATTCGGCTTTGGCCCGTTTGCCCCGGAAGTGTACAGGATGCCTTACGCCTACCCTTACCGTTGTTCATTTGGGGCTGAATACAAGAACTGCGCAGAGGCCTGTCTTGACCACTTTAAGAGCTTCTTCAAAACACATATGGACCCGGAGGAGATCGCTGCGGTAATCATCGAACCAGTTACCGGCGAGGGCGGATTCATAGTACCGCCGCCTGAGTTTCTCCCCGGTATTGGCAAGATCTGCAAGGAACATGGAATTGTCTTCATAGTTGACGAAGTGCAGACCGGCTTCGGCAGGACCGGAGAGATGTTTGCCGTAAACCATTATAACCTTGTGCCGGACATAATTACCATGGGAAAATCTATTGCCGCCGGGCTTCCGCTTGGAGCGGTTACCGGAAGGGCGGAGATCCTGGATGCCTCCGATGTCGGGTCGCTCGGTGGGACGTTCGGTGGAAACCCGCTTTCCTGCATCGCCGCCCTTGAGGCCATCGAGATAATGGAGAAAAAGGGCTTTATGGATCATGCACGGAAGGTCGGCAAGATAATAAATGATAGGCTTAAAAATATGCACGAGAAATACCGGATAGTAGGCGATGCCCGAGGGCTGGGAGCCATGGCCGCTATAGAGCTGGTCAAGGATAGGTCCACAAAGGAACCGGCCAAGGAAGAAACCGCGGAAGTAATCAAGGAGTGCTACAAAAACGGATTAGTTATACTTAAAGCAGGAGCCTACGACAACGTCATTAGGCTCCTCGTTCCTTTAATAATAGCTGAGGATTTGCTGAATAGAGGCTTGGATATTCTGGAGAACGCCGTCATCAAGGTTGATAAATGATATCTCCAGAAAAAAACCTAGAAGTGGTTATGAGAAATTGTTATAATCGTCCTATAAAGCCTTTATCTTTTGGTCAAATGATTCATAACATGGGGATGGGTTTAGCAGCCGTCCTTTGTTTGAGCAAACGCAAGGTTCACCCTTACAAGAATAACGACCAGTAAAAAGAGGGAGGTGGTCTCGATGCCAGTCAAAAAATACAAGATGTTTGTCGACGGCAAGTGGGTTTCTTCCCATACCGGAAAGATGTGGGACGTGATAAACCCGGCCAACGGTGAGGTCATCGCTCAGGTTCCCCTTGCCGATGAGGAAGATACCAGAGACGCCATAATGGCGGCAAGACGCGCTTTTGACAAAGGCCCCTGGAGGAAGATGACTCAAATAGAGCGTGGAAAACTCCTTTTTGCGCTCGCCCGGGCCATTAGGGAACAGGCGGAGGAGTTTGCTAAGCTTGAGACCCTCAACTGTGGAAAGCCTATAAGGGAATCAAGGGCGGACATTAGTGATGCCGCCGACTGTTTTGAGTTCTACGGAGGTCTTGCCGATAAGATAAACGGTGATATCGTCCCCGTTCCCGACCCTAATATTGTGGGAATGGTATTTAGAGAGCCAGTAGGTGTGGTCGGTCAAATTATCCCTTGGAATTATCCCTTGCTCATGGCCGCGTGGAAACTGGCCCCCGCCCTGGCCACAGGTAATTGCTGTGTATTAAAACCGGCGGAGATAACGCCGCTTACCGCGCTCGAGCTATGTAAATTAATCAAGGAAGTGGGATTTCCGGATGGGGTTGTGAATGTGATAAACGGCCTCGGCCCCGTTGCCGGGATGGAACTAGCAAAAAATGAATACGTAGACAAGATCGCCTTTACCGGGAGCACCGAGGTTGGAAAACAGTTGATGATAGCCGCATCCGGGAACGTCAAGAAGATCTCTCTCGAACTCGGCGGCAAGTCTCCCATGATTGTGTTCGAGGATGCCGATTTTCCCCTCGCCGTTGACTGGGTGCAGTTTGGAATCTTTGTCAACCAGGGTGAGGTTTGCTCGGCCACGTCCAGGGTTTATGTCCAGGAAAAGATACACGACAAGTTCGTAGAGGAACTTACCAAAAAAGCAAAAAAGGTCAGGGTGGGAAACCCACTTGAAGAGAGCACGGAGATGGGGCCTATCGCCTCGGAGAAGCAGTTAAACAAAATACTCCACTACATAGACCTAGGAAAGAAAGAAGGTGCGGAGGTTGCCTATGGCGGAATGAGGCTTGAAAAAGGGGAGATGAAGAAAGGCTTTTATGTCTCACCCACGATCTTTACCAATGCTAAAAACAACATGAAGATTGTGCAGGATGAGATATTTGGGCCTGTCCTTACCGTCACTAAATTCAAGAAGGAAGAGGAAGCCATCGAGCTGGCTAACCAGACAAGGTACGGCCTGGCCGGCGGGGTATTCACCAGAGATATAAACAAAGCCTTCAGAATAGTGAAAGAGCTTAGGGCAGGGATCATCTGGGTTAATTCGTCACAGCCTTGTTTCAATCAACTTCCCTGGGGTGGATACAAACAGAGCGGCATCGGCCGGGAGCTGGGGAAATACGCGGTGGAAGAATATACCCAGTTGAAGCAGGTCACTGTAAACCTGAACGAGCAGCCACTCGGCTGGTATTCGGGATGAGTAACAAAACTAGCCACGAATTGACTGGAATGAGCACGAATGGAAACTGAATAAATTGTTTTATAGATGCAGCTTTAAAGCCACTACTCTATCTTTATCAGTGTAAATTCGTGTTCATCAGTGGCTAACTAAACATAAGGAGGCGACATGGCAGTGAACAACAATCTCCAGCAGGAATTTGTGAAGAAGTGGAGGGACAATGCCTATGGATGCTTTACCTCCGGCCATAAATTCTGCCGGGAGGTCTGTCCGGTAACTCAGGTTACCCGGAACGAAAATCACACCCCAACTGCGTTTCATGCGAACATAGTGGCCATGGAGCAGGGGGCGCTGTCGATTGAGGATATCGCCCAGGATTATGTTAATTGCACCATGTGCGGCGCTTGTGAACTGAGGTGTCCCAACACCCTTTTCACCGGCGATTTCTACCGGCACCGAACCCAGACGGTAAAGGTAGTGAAGGCCATGCGCGCCCTGGCAGTGCAATCCGGGATTGAACAGCCTAACTGGAAGCGCTGGGTTGAAGCGACCGTCGATAAGAAGAGCGAGCCGGTATTGGACGTCCCGATCAACCAGGATAACGTTGCGGCCTGGGCCAAGGGCCTGGACCTGCCTATCGGTGGAGAGACGATTTTATTCTGCGACTGTGAAGCGGCGTTTTATCGAACCTCCGTTCCCCGGGCAACGGCCATGCTCCTCAAAAAAGCCGGGATCAAGTTTGGTCTAATGAGGGAGCAGTGGTGCTGTGGCGGGCCTGCTGCGGAGATGGGCTACACCGACCATGCTCGGGTATTCGCCGAGCATAACCTGGCTGACTGGCGTGCGGTGGGGGCGAAGCGCATTATTGTGCTCGACCCTCACGACTATATCACCTTCACCGAAGACTATCCGGAGTATTTCGGTGAAGATTTCGACATCGAGCTCGTTTATATCACCGAGCTTGTCGCCGACCTTATTCGCCGAAAAAAACTAAAACTGACAAAACCGATAAAGCGGGTTGTAACCTATCATGACCCCTGCCGTCTGAACAAGAGAAAGGGCATATTCGAGTCCCCTAGGGAAATCCTCCGGTCGATTCCCGGTCTAACCTTTAAGGATGTAGACCACGTCACCCAGTGGTCCTATTGCTCCGGAGCGGGTGGAGGGTTTGCCGTCGAGCGTCCGAAGATTGCCGAAGAAATTAGTCGTCGCCGGCTGGCTAAGGCCGCCGAGCTGGAAGTGGATACTTTAGTAAGTGCCTGCGTCTGGTCGGAGCGTCCCCTTTCTGCCCGCGGTAGAGAGCTTAAACCCAAGGTCGAGGTGAGGGACCTGATGGAGCTGGTTGCCGAATCGGCAGGACTGGACTACGGAGGTGTGAAGGTATGAGCGTAGTTACCGTGAGTGACGCAGTGATCGAAGAATTAAAAGGCATTGTCGGGCCTGAGTACGTTCTTATTGACAAACCGGCACGTTACAACCGAACCCGTGTCCCGGCCCCCTTCCCGGTGCACAGATGGGGTGATTACGTGCCTGACGTGGTGGTTCTTCCCGCTACTGCGGAGGAGGTGTCAGAGGTAGTAAAGCTGGCGAACCGATTCAAGATTCCGATTGTACCCCGTGCCGGCGGCACCGGGCTTGCCGACGGAGCCGTTCCACTACGAAGAGGAATACTGGTCGATATTAAACGTATGAACAAAATTCTAGAAATTGACCTCGAAGACCGCGCCGTAACGGTACAGCCGGGAATCAACATGCTAAAGCTCAACGAGGAATTGAAGAAGTACGGCGTGTTTTACCCGGATGACCCAGCATCGTATCCCTGCTCGATAGTTGCCGGAAGGATTGGGACAAGTGGATTCTCTCTGATATCGAGCAGATACGGACACACCAGGGACCTGGTGATGAGCATGCAGGTCGTTCTGCCAACCGGGGAGATCGTTGAAGTAGGGGATGGTGGGGGAAGGAAACTCCGAAAATCCTCGACCGGATTTCAGCTTAAACACCTCTTCATGGGACATCAGGGTACCCTTGGGATATGCACGGAAGCCACGCTTGAGCTGGTTCCCCGTCCTGAGGCCGAATTTGCCGCATTCTTCGGCTATCGGGATTTTGAAGCCGCCTACAAGAGCACCGGGGCTATGACCAAATCGGGCCTGGCCACCCTTGCCGCTGTGGTCTTATTCGACGACAAAAAGGTACAATACCTGCGTAGGGATGACGAGGCTTATATCCCCCAACCTAAGAGCGTTAATTCGGTAATCGCCACGGCTATATACGGAGTAGAAGACGAGGTAAGAGCCGCCGGTAAGCGTCTATTGCGAATTGCCAAGGAGACCGGTGGTAAGTATCTGGGAGATGAAGTGTCCCAAGGTGACTGGGCTTCACGGCATGACCGTTATGCAACCCCCCTTCACGGCCGGTTGCTGAACGGGCAGGTTGTTCCCATGTGCTGGCATTGTGAGGACTCGGCGATCAACTACAGCGTCATCCCCAAGGTAAGAAAGGAGTGGCACTCCATAGCAGAGCGCTACATTAAAAAGTACGAAATCTTCGACGACTGGGGTTGCTTCTTCTATACCAACGCCGCATACAAGCCCTGGGGTGACTACCTGGCCGAGATCGACATAGGCATTTGGGAGCAAAGACTCAACGAAGAGAATTGGAGGGCATGGGTAGAGTGTAAGCGGGAGATCACCCAGGTAGCCCTCAAATACGGCGGGTCAATCACCGCCTGCCATGGCTCGACCAGGGAGGGCGACGCCGAATTCGTCCCGGTGGAGATGAAGGGCGGGTTCGAGGTGATGAAGCGCATCAAAAAGGCGCTCGACCCCAACAACATCATGAACCCCGGCAAGAACATGCTGGATAAGGCGTATGAGGATTGAGAGGAAGTAAATATTGAGCCACAAATTGACACGAATGAACACCAATCAGAAAGTGATTATGGATTTCAGGATTTTGTAGTGAGCCCTTCGGCTGGGCTCAAGGGTAAAGGTAACTAAATCAAGTCGTTAGCGGTAAGCTATCCGATACTTTATCTGAGCTTGTCGAAGGATGGCTCTAATGATCTCGATCGAATGAGGCAAGACACAGGGAATTCATCATACATTATTTCTATTCGTGAAAATTAGTGTTCATTAGTGGCTTAAAATTGAAAAGAGGAGAAACAACATGCTTGGTTTCCTGCTAAGGGCTCAGCGCCCTCCTAAACCTAAGGCGGTTAAGGAAGGAGTGGTAATGCGTATGGAGCACGTCTACGAGGTGGACCCGGCAAAAATGCAGGTTTTTAAGCAGCAGGATATGCCGGTGTGGGATACCCTACGCATCGTGAAAAACCGCTGGGAGCACCTGGCCTGGATGCACAATCATTTTGCCGATGGAATGGTTTCGGGAGAAGAACTGGAGAAGGAAATTGAGAAAGAAATGGAGAAAGAGAAGAAAAGAAGTTCTCCCAAAGGCCGAGTTCCCAAGCGAAAAAAGAAATAAGCGTAATGACTTCGGATAGAAACGTTAACCTTCCCGGGCTTGGCGAGGAGCTTAGAAATTCTGTCGAAGAGCGCGTCTCCGAGTTCGAGCATGAGCATGAACCGGACCTGCTAAGAGGCAGTTCGGGCTGGGTTCCTCATATAAGAAAACTAGACTATGCAATTGCTATTTTGATCAACGCTGTAATCGCGCTCTGGCTCATCATCGCTTTTACCTTAAATTGAGATTGGTAACTTTGTATACGAGATTACTAGAAGTCAGAATTCAGGAGTCAGGAGTCAGAAGAAGACAAAAAATCTTTTACTCTGGATTCTGTATTCTGGCTTCTGAATACCCCTTCAAAGAATGAAAATCAAAGAAGAGATTTTTTTCAACCTCCTTCCCACGCGGAAAAGCGAGCGCGTCTATGGATTCTGGGATTTTTTGGCGGTGCAGATATGCTTCGGCATAGCCGCCTGGTTTTTTCTGGTAGGTAGCCTGACCGGTCTTACCGTAAATGCGAGAGACGCCATCCCCATAATTCTCTTCGGAAATGCAATACCACTTTTTCTGATTGCCCCTATGGCAGTGATATTTGCCCGGTATGGAGTGGAGCAATGGCTTGGCTCGTCGGCGGTGCTGGGTCATAGATTCAAGGATATCTGGCTCTTCATATACATTACCTCAAGCTTCGGCTGGATTGCCTATGCCTCTTTTCTATTCGGCGAGAGCGCAATCAAATTTGTCAAGGTTTTCGACGGGCCTTTGATGTTTACCGAGGAAGTGCCGGGTGCGGTTATCTTTGCCATAGTAGCTACTTTGGTCGGAACTTACTTAGCTTATTTGGGCCCGACTGCTTTAAAACACCTAATTCATGCGGCAGCAATCTTTCTTCTGGCGGTTCTGGTGTTTTTCACCTGGACTGTTTTCTCTAAGTTCGGCCTCGATGCTATTCTCAACGCCGAGCCGGCCAAGCCCCTTGAAACCCTGGCCTGGAGCAGGGCTTCGGCAATAGAGTATAACGTCGGTTTGGGTTTCTCCTGGGCATTCTGGTACGGGCAGTGGACCCGGCTGGCCAGGACCGAATCTGCAGCATTTCACGGATGCTTATGGGGATGGGGAATTCTCGCCGCAACGGCCGGAATCTTTTCGGCCTTTGTGGCGCTTGCTCTGGGCGTCTATGACCCTAGCGAATGGATTGTCAGCCTGGGCGGTGGACTAGCCGCACTTGGCCTTCTCCTTTTTGCCGTGGCTAACGTTAGCTCGGTAGCGGCTCTGGTTTATCCAATGTCAATCACCTTGCGTTCCCGTTTTCCCAATCTAAGCTGGCTTTATGCAATTCTGATATGCTCTCTCCCGGCCATATTGCTGGAGAATCCCGTGGTCTTTCAAAGCTATGGTGTCTACCTGGCCTACATAGCACTTCTCTCCGGAACCTACGGCGGGATCATGATAGCCGATTACTTTTTGGTGAACCATGGGAAAACTAGCTGGAGGATCAGGGATCTCTACATAACCGGCCCGAAAAGCCGTTACTGGTACCGGGGCGGATTTAATCCTGCGGCGGTAATTGCCACTCTAGCCGGGGCCGGGTTTTATCTGTGGACGCTAGACCCCCTTACCTGGGTCAGCCCGAACGGACTCTTCCCCCACATCACCGCCGGCATCCCTTCTTTCTTCGTATCCTTTGTGGTCTATGGAGTGCTTATGCGTTTCTGGGTGCTTCCGGGGATGGAGAGAGTGAGAGCAGAAACTGCACAATCCTTACAGTAAAAATTTGATTAGTTTCAAGCCAAAGTATACTTATTCGCTGCTTGCAGTGCTCTGTTAAAACACATTGTCATGTCTTCTTAACTACCAAGAATATGCCTGGATAGTATCTCTTGTAGCGTTTACTTGGAGTAGTGAGATATTGCTCCAGAAAACACCATGCTGTGACATCCGGGACATTAGAAGATTGTAGCCACTCAATAATCTCTTGAATCTTACTTTCCATCGTTTGCTTCGTAGCATCTCGCTCAAAGCAAGGTAGACCAATTACTACTCCAGTACGGATTACATCAATATAATTAGGAAGATCACTGATTGGTAAGCCATGTATACCTATGATATTGTTGACTTGTTCGAAAGCCGCACGCATGCGAGATTGTATTTTTCTAAGGATCTTTGAACCATCTGCCTCAGCTAATTTGCACTCAACTAACTCTATCGTCGTCGAGCTTGTATTACTAATGACTGAGCAGATGTCTACACGTTGATCTTCTTGCCTGTGTCTTCCGGTTCTGATCACATACGTCTCTGGCATAGCCAATGTCCCCACTTGTGTTAGTGAGCCCGCTATTATTGCAGAGTTCGTCCTTTCTAGATACTCCCAAGGGGCATCGGAAAACCTGAAACTGATACATAAGTTATTTATAGTTTTAACCCAAACATTACACGCTTGCTGCCAGTGCGATAAACTGCAACTTGGGCTGACATGTATTCCACTCCTCGGCTCCATGATTTTTCCTAACGATCATTTGAGCATGCGTAAATTGAGATGACAAGTTTATCAGCCATATTATATAAACCTAAAAAGCTTATTCCTCAACCTATCTTAATGAAGCAGGTTATGTTACACGAATTGATTACCATATTTGTAGAGACGACCCGTCCTGTAGTGAGCTTATCGAACTACGGGTCGTCTCTACGCTATTTTATTTTGGGATAATTAGATGCAATTCTTTTTATTTCAGGGCAGGCATTACCTTGTCGTGGATCAATTTCATCTGGCCGATTACGTCGGGGCAGTTAGGGATGTCTCTTCCGGTGAAAGCCTTGACCAGGAATGGGTCGGTGATGGCGGCAACAACGTGGTTTATGCCGGTGGGTAGGATATCCCTCTTCAGCTTAGCTACGCACTCTTCGGGCGTACCGGAGATGGAGAGTTTTTCTCCGATTTCAGGAGATGTCAGGTCAACCGCCTTTTGAACATCGCCTGCTCCAAAAGCATCAAATATTGGCTGCAGGTCTGAATACTTCATGCCGTGCCGTTCTACCTGGCTGGCGGGCATTGCTCCCAGGTAAAAGGCAACCATGATTCGGGCAGTTTCCTTGGCCGCTTTTGAATCCTCGCTACAAACCCATACCACCCATGCGGCACAGTCCAGGTCCTGCCAGTTGCGACCGGCCTTTTTTGCCCCGGCTTTGACATTCTCCATCACGTAATCGTAGTTCTCACGGGAGTATCCGAGCGCATGGTGTATGCCGTCGGAGATCTCTCCAGCGAGTTGAAAAGAACGCGGCCCGCCCATTGCTCCGAGCTTGAGCGGGATCTGCTTTTGCACCGGCCTTGCCAGGGTAAAAAGCCCCGAATAGTTGAAGAACTGTCCCTGGTGGGTTATGACACCCGAATCTAAAAAGGTGCGCATAACCTGATGCGCTTCTTTAACCCTGGCCAAGGGTTTTGTGCCCTGCCACTTTACGTGATACTGGCTCAGCATTATCAGGTTCCCAAAGCTAATAACCGCCTCGGCGCGGCCGTTGGTGAGTTCATCCAGGGTAGCTATTTGCTGGGCAAGTATGGTAGGCTCTTTCAGGATAACATGGGTGACGCTTGGCCCCATGCGTATATTTTTTGTCTTGTCCGCCGCTGCCGCAAAAAGCAGCCACATGTCCTTCCAGTAGGTTTCATCGACTGCATAGACAGCGTAAAAACCGGACTGGTCGGCAGTCTTGATCATATCCAAAGACTGCGATAACGGATAGGCCGGAAGATGTGCATAGCTAAAGTTCACCATTGCCTTTTACCTCCTAGGTTGGTTTATCATGCAAACTGCAAATTATAATAAATTCTTTATTTCTCAGCTAATAAGAAAAGATGCAACCCTATTGTAGAACATTTTAAGATGATATGTCAATAGAGGAATTTGAGCCTAATTATCGGTGATTTCAACCGATGATTATGAGCTTGTCGTAAGCGTGATATTTGCTACTTGATGGCTTCTCCATTAACATAGAACTGGGATTTAGAGCGTAAATGAAAAACACAAACAGAACCTTTTTATTGGGTGCAGGATAGGATTCGTCTTTGATCATCAAAGAGGAAGTCATGTGTTTGTGCATAGTATATAGAAAGTAATATCTCAGCGGTTATCTGTTAATAAGGGACTTTAGAGGCGAACTCTTAATAGCATAAATGAAGTTCTCTGCAGTCAGCAGGGTATTTAAAAATATCCCCTCCCTAGACGGGAGGGGATGAAGGGGAGGGTGAAAATAACATCTATCACCCCCATCCTAACCTTCCCCCGTCAAGGGGGAAGGGGGCAAAGAGATACGGTGTAGCAAGGTACAGTGAATTCCCAAGTTAAAAAGTTGATATTACGATAATAGAGGGGTTAAAGAAGTTGGTTTAAAATATCGTCATCTACCCTTAAAAACCATTATCTATCGTGAAACTAGCGAAGTTAAAATGAACCAAGAACAAACCACTCAGGAAAATTTTCGTTCCGGTTTTATCACCATAGTGGGAAGACCGAATGTAGGCAAATCCACCCTTCTCAATGTGATTGTGGGCGAGAAAATCGCTGCAGTCTCCCAGAAACCGAATACAACCAGGAATCGGGTGGTCGGAATTAGAACATTTCCCGATTCCCAGCTTGTATTTCTAGATACCCCGGGGATTCATAAGGCAAGAGGAGAGTTGGGAAAAGCAATGGTGCAGGCAGCGATGAACACACTCGGTGAGGCCGACGTTATCCTGATGATGATCGAGGTTGATGACCCATTTGGCAAGGGCGACCGTTTTATAATAAGTAGCCTGCCCAAGCCGGCATTACTGGTCATTAATAAAATCGATACCATTAAGAAAGGCAAGATACTTGAGATTATCTCTGAGTCTCAAAAGTTTGGGGATAAGTTCCTGGAAGTAATCCCCATCTCTGCTTTGAAGGCGGACGGGATTGACGACCTTATAAACAGCATCAAAAAATACCTTCCGGAGGGTCCAAAATATTTCCCCGATGACATGATTACAGACCAGCCGGAGAGATTCCTAGCCGCCGAGCTTATAAGGGAGAAGATTTTTAACCTTACTCACGAAGAGATACCTTATAAGACGGCGGTGGTGGTCGAAGAGTTCAAGGACATTCCGGAGAAAAAGTTGGTAAGGATCTCGGCTCTGATTTATGTCGAGAGGGATAATCACAAGGGAATTATAATCGGCGAACAGGGCAAGATGCTAAAGCAGATAGGGATACTGGCCAGGGCGGATATAGAAAGAATACTCGGTACTAAGGTATTTTTAGAGCTATGGGTCAAGGTAAAGGAGAGATGGACCCAAAGAGGAGAGTTAATAAGGGAGTTCGGATACGGAAGTTAATTCCCGGTTAAGTCAACTTGACACCCTCTGGTATATGCTCTAACATTCTTAGGCTAAATGGCTAGAATTTCACGACAAATTGCTATTGGAAAGGTAAAAGTCGGCGGCGGCGCTCCGATAACGGTACAATCCATGACCAAGACAGATACGAGAGATATTCCCGCCACCGTGGCCGAGATAAAGAGACTGGAAGCCGCCGGTTGTGACATCGTCAGGCTCGCCGTCCCGGATATGGAAGCGGCAAAATCGCTTGGCGAAATTAAGAAACAGGTAAACATCCCCATAGTTTCCGATATCCATTTCGATTACCGCTTGGCGCTCGAGGCTATAAAACAGGGTGTTGACGGCATGAGAATTAACCCGGGAAACATAGGCTCAAAGGCCAGAATCAAAGCGGTCGTCGATGCGGTTAAAGAACGGGGAATCCCTATAAGAATTGGTGTCAATTCCGGCTCATTGGAGAAGGATATACTGAAAAAGTATGGGAGCCCGACGGCTGAGGCCCTGGCCGAGAGCGCATTCAGGCATGCGGAGATCCTTGAAGATTTGGATTTCAGAGACATAAAGATATCCGTGAAATCAACCGACGTTATGAAGATGATAAGGGCTTACCGAATCATCGCCGAAAGAACCGATTACCCTCTTCATCTCGGGGTTACCGAAGCTGGGACGATAAAGATGGGGACGATCAAATCATCGGTCGGGATAGGAACTCTCCTTGCCGAGGGTATCGGAGACACCATTAGGGTATCTCTTACCGGAGACCCGGTCGAGGAAGTCTATGTTGGTATAGACATACTAAGGTCTTTGGGATTGAGGAAAAACGGCATCGAGTTAATCTCATGCCCCGGCTGCGGAAGGTTAGAGATCGACCTCATGAAGCTAGTCAAGGACGTGGAGGATAGGATAAGCGAGATAGAACTGCCCAGGCCAATCAAGGTAGCCATACTAGGCTGCGTGGTTAACGGGCCGGGTGAAGCGTCTGAAGCGGACATAGGCATTGCCGGAGGAAGGGGGAAGGGGATGCTCTACAAGGACGGCAAATTGGTTAAGTCTTTCAAGGAGGAAGAGCTGGTAGACCAGCTTGTCGAGGAAATAGGGAAGTTCGCAGTTAATTAGTCTCGTTCAATTTTTCCACTCAGCAATTTCATAATCAGATAGTATTTAGTGTAAAGCATCCTCATTTTGTGAATTGTGGTAGAATGAGCCATGATTCACTTTAAATTGAGGATTCCCTGTGGCTACAGGGTTTCCGCTGTCATTTGAGGAGTTCTTGGGCAGGCTCAGGATAAACTTCGCGACGAAGCAATCTGACAAATGGTGTCATTCCCATGAAAATGGGAATCCAGTTTTCAAAACAATGGATCCCCGATTAATACGTTCGGGGATGACATGCGGAGAGGAGCCCTGATCTTATGTATCCACGATTCAATCGAGGGATCAAGCCTGTCCAGCATCGTCGAAGTAAGGGAGGGAATTCAGGGAACCGTAATGTTTACACTGAGCACTTCGATTCCTCAGTGCAGGCTCCGTGAATGTGCTCGCAATGACGAGGAAGATAAGCAGTGATTAAGGTGAAAAAGCATCCCACAGCAATGCTAAAAGATGACACGGAGAGAAATACTTCTGAAAACATATCGGCCCTGATTCTTGCGGGTGGGAAATCCCGCCGTCTGGGGAAAGACAAGCGATTACTAATCTACAAGAAAGACCCCCTTATACTAAGAGCCCTTCGGTCTGCCAAAAGCATTACCCAGGAAGTGTATGTGCTGATTTCTACTAAGGAGGATGAAGAGGTTCTTTCCCGAATACTCGGGGACGTCCCTTTTATCTTAGATTCATCTCCTGGTTCGGGACCTCTCGGTGCTCTGGCCGGGGCACTATCTTTAATGTCTACTGATAGCGATTATGTCCTTCTTTTGTCCGCGGACTATCCTCTCCTTACTGGAGGATTTCTGCTAAGGATGAAAGTATTTTTAGAGGA
Source organism: Thermodesulfobacteriota bacterium (assembly GCA_035559815.1). Lineage (NCBI taxonomy): Bacteria > Pseudomonadati > Thermodesulfobacteriota > Thermodesulfobacteriota bacterium. Next base: position 71,352 of record DATMAT010000057.1, on the reverse strand, counting down.
AGAAATAACAAAACCCGATGTTTTGGTTCCGCTCTTTGAGGATGTGCCACAAGTTACATGCGCCTTCTACAGGCGTTCGATTGCGGAGGGCATGCAAAGGGCCTTTGAACAGGGAGAGCGATCCCTCAGGCGATGGGTTGAGAGTCATGAGAAAGGAGTAAAATACATTAAAGAAGAAACGTGGACCGAGTGGGAAAGCCATTCGGTTTTTTTTAATTTGAATACTCCTCAAGATTATGAACGCTTTATGAATATGGAGTAGACCACTTGGCTTTAAGAGTGTGAAGCTAGCTTTTCACATCGATTATTCAATTAACTGGTTTTAGTATAAGGAGCTATCGAGGATACTCCCCGCATGTCATCCCCGAATTCTTTTATCGGGGATCCATTTTTTTTAAAAAACTGGATTCCCGCTTGTGCGGGAATGACAAAATTGATCTCTCCCTTCATTTCACTTAGGACAAGCTCTGAGTTCCGATCAGTTCGACGGGCTTACCAAAGACTTTGATGAATGGTCTTTCCCGAACTAACCTGAAGGAGGTTGTGCTGACATTGTCAGAAACTTCAAATTCTGACTATTACATTTTAAATTGACCTCTTCAGGCTGATGATGACGAATTTGGATGTAGGCGTATTGCTTTTTTCCGCTACGCTTCTGATCGGAACGAGCACGTTCGTCTCCGGATAGTAGGTTGCTGCACAGTGGCGGGGAATACTGAAGGGAACAACGACAAAACGGTGCGCAACGCGTTCCTCACCCTCAAAGTGGCTTGTGAGGTCGACGAGTTGTCCTTCCACAAGGCCGGCTTCCTTTATATCATCGGGATTTAGAAACACCACGCGGCGTCCGTTATAAATGCCCCGGTAACGGTCATCGAGCCCGTAAATCGTTGTGTTGAATTGATCGTGGCTGCGTATGGTCATCATAATATACTGACCCTCTTTGAGGTTGTGATGAGGGATGGGGTGAACGGTAAAATGTGCCTTGCCCGACGGGGTGTTAAACTCACGCTCCCGTGCGCTATTAGGAAGGTAAAAACTCCCCTCCCGAATACGACGATTATAGTCATGAAATCCCGGAATTACTTTTGCTATGTGATCTCGTATGCGGTCGTAATTTGCTACAAGACCTTCCCAATCTACGGTGCTTCGTTCCCCTAATGTTGCCCGGGCGAGCCTGGCCACGATTGCCGGCTCGCTAAGTAAATGTTCGGACGCTGGTTTGAGCGACCCACGTGAGGAACTCACGACGCTCATCGAGTCCTCTACAGTGACAAACTGAGGTCCCTCTGCCTGCACGTCCTTTTCCGAACGGCCGAGGCACGGAAGTATCAATGCCCGTTTTCCGGTGATTAGATGGGAGCGATTCAGTTTCGTTGACACGTGGACGGTTAATCGACAGCGCCTGAGCGCCTCTGCCGTGTAATGGGTATCCGGCGTTGCCGAGAGGAAGTTGCCGCCCATAGCTATGAAGACTTTTGCTTTACCTTCATACATGGCTTTTATTGACTGGACGGTATCGTATCCGTGCTGGGGAGGTGGCTCAAAATCGAACTCTTTGGAAAGGCTTTCGAAAAAAGCCTCTGTCGGCCGCTCCCAGATCCCCATGGTTCGGTCGCCCTGAACATTGCTGTGGCCTCGAACAGGGCAAAGGCCGGCTCCGGGCCTTCCAATCTGGCCGCGAAGAAGCATTAGGTTAACGATCTCTTGTATAGTTGCCACCGCATTCTTGTGCTGGGTCAACCCCATTGCCCAGCAGCAGATCATGCGTTTCGAGTCTATGGCGATCCTAGCTGCTTCTCTTATTTGCTCTCTGGTGATTCCGCTTTCTTCTAGAATCTCGTCCCACTCCGTCTTTCGTAAGTCGTCGACAAAGCTCTCAAAGCCTACCGTGTGCTCCCGGATGAACTCGTGGTCTAATACATTTCCCGGTCGGCGCTCTTCCTCTTCGAGCATCTCTTTCATGATGCCTTTTAACAGGGCGACGTCTCCGTTGATGCGTACCTGAAGAAAAAGGTTAGAAAGCTGTGTGCCCCTTGTGAATAGCGTCTCCAAGACTTCCTGGGGATTCTTGAAGTGGAAGAATCCGGTTTCAGGCAGAGGGTTTATGCTCACTATCTTACAGCCCTTTCTAGCCGCCTTCTGGAGGGAAGACAGCATCCGCGGGTGGTTAGAGCCGGGATTCTGGCCGATTATGAATATGGCATCCGCAAGCTCGAAGTCATTCAGGCTTACCGTCCCTTTGCCAACGCCTATGGTCTCGGTTAACGCCCTCCCACTCGATTCGTGGCACATGTTAGAGCAGTCCGGCAGGTTATTTGTGCCGAATTGTCTTACAAAGAGCTGATATAGAAATGCTGCCTCGTTGCTTGTCCTTCCCGATGTGTAGAAGACGGCTTCGTCGGGGGAGGAAAGTGAATTTAATTCCTCGGAAATGAGTTTGAATGCTTCTTCCCAACTTATCGGTGCATAATGGTCGCTGCCCTCGCCAAGCACCATAGGGTGTGTTAGCCGTCCCTGTTTGTTGAGCCAGTAATCCGATTTGTTGCTGAGTTCTGTAACCGACCATCTCTTGAAAAACTCCGGCGTGACCCGCTTTCTGGTGGCTTCATCGGCGACGGCTTTGGCGCCGTTTTCACAAAATTCAACCGTATGACGGTGGTCATCCGGGTTCGGCCAGGCACAGCTTTGGCAATCAAAGCCGTCTTTCTGATTTACCTTAAGCAGTGTTTTCACGGCGTTAATAACGCCCATGTCGTTGTACGAGTGTTGTAAGGTGGATAAAATAGCGGGGATCCCTGCAGCCGTTTTCTTGGGTGGTTTAACTTCGATCCCGGCAAACTCCTCAGGGGGCTCTTCGCGTGATTTTCCGTGTTCTATTTTTTCCTTCATTACTAATATGCCACGGTGTAACTATTTATTATCCAGAAAACGATACATGATGAATGATTCACGATGCAGGATTAGTCATTATTTATCTTGCATCCTGTATCCGGCACCGTCTATCTTGATTCTCCATGCTCCGGAATAAATATTGAATCGGTTGTCCCGAACGAACCCCAACAGAGTCATGTTGAGATTAGAAGCTAATTCTACTGCTAAGCTCGAGGGGGCTCCGACGGCAGCAAGGACTGGAATTCCAGCCATGAGGGCTTTTTGCACAATCTCAAAACCGGCCCTTCCGCTGACCAGAAGGAGTTGGTCAACTAACGGAATTCGTTTTTCAAACAGCTTTGCCCCGATTACCTTGTCCACGGCGTTATGGCGTCCGACATCCTCCCTTAACGCCATCAGCTTTCCACTGCGATCGAAAAGGGCAGCGGCGTGTAAGCCTCCGGTTCGACCAAATACGGTTTGTGCATTCAAGAGGGCTTCGGGGAGCATATGAATGGTTTCGGATTTAAGAATCGGGCTGTCATCGGGCAACACAGGGCGTCCGATTAATTGAAGAGCCTGGATCGAGGTCTTACCACAAACGCCGCAACCGGACGTAGTATAAAAGTGTCTCTCAAGCCTGTTGAAATCAATCCCTACGTTGGGCACTAATTCCACATGAACAACATTGCTCTGCCGCCCCCTGCCTCCATTGGAATCAAGATGGCGAATATTCTCGATACAGTCAAAGCCATTTATGATTCCTTCGCTAAAAAGAAACCCGGCGGCCAACTCCAAATCCTGCCCCGGCGTGCGCATGGTGACGGATATGCTTTTGTTTTTGCGTTTGCCTTCTGAATAGAAACCAAGCCGAATTTCCAAAGGTTCTTCCACGACCAGAAGGTCTTGATGTGCGGATGTATGAACGCCTTTTACCTTTTGGACAGGCAGGGAAATTATACCGTCTTCATCTGTTTTTGAGCGGTTATCCATCTTTTGATTGTTAAGATAGACTGGATACTCGTGCAAATCAAGCCGACATTAAGCAGATGAAGGGTGGTTATACTGGTGTATCCAGTCAATGGCTAGTATAAACCTTCGTATTCCCTTCGCGATCGAAAGTAAGAACGTTGTAGGGCTCGGTGTAGTTACCCTCCATGCCCGGCGACCCCATGGGCATTCCGGGCACAGCGATTCCAACCACGTCAGGTTTTTCCGATAGTAAGCGCTTTACCACATCTGCGGGTACGTGCCCTTCTACTACATAACGGTCCACGAGCGCGGTATGACAAGAAGAAAGTTTGCCCGGAATCCCATGTTCAGTCTTGACCTTCATCAAATCGGTAGTGTCATGTGCGGTTACCTGGAAGCCATTTTCTTTGAGGTGGTCAACCCACTTGGTACAACAGCCGCAAGAGGCGTCCTTATAGACCGTAACTGTGGTCGTGTTGGATTGGGACTCTGGATACGCTGAGAAAGCTCCTATACCGATTAACAGTACTGCCGTGGCTAAAGCAATATTTTTCCAAATCCTATTCATCTTCATTTCTCCTTAAAAAAAGACTCTGTTAATTATACAGAATCTCATCCGTTTAATCATCTAGTCTAGGCGACTCACGGGTAAAGCGGAGTGCCGTTGAAGAGGTTCTTTGGGGATAACTCGAATCCTACCCATTTGACCGGCACCGTGTCTCGATCCTCGTCCCGCATCCCGTTCTCGTGGTGCGCTCCCACCGTATACCAGATAACTATGTCTGTATCCACTACCGACTCGTTTGTCAGGAATGAAGGCAGATTCCTGGCCAGTAGCTCTCCTTCTTTAAATCTGGTGACCCACAAATCCTTTTTGGTGAACGCCTCGTTATGCCGTGCCGTTCCGGACCGCAGCGGGACTAGCTCGTAGGACGTAGTGCGCCCGTTGTCATTTTGGAGGGAGGTGTCGCTGATCTTCAGGGTGGTATATTTTCTGGGTTTCCATACCAGTCCCGATTCGGTGGTGATAAGTCTTTCGTGGTCGGTTGCGGACAGGCCGGGAAGAGGCTCGGAATGCCTGGTTAAGTGAACTGAGTCCCCGTCGGAACCGTTGAGGTCGATGTCGAGCCGCCAGGAAAAGGTATGCATGTGCCCGGTGGTATCGTCAGCGCCACCCAGTTTGGGTCCGGTGGACCCCACCTCTCCTAGAATCGTTCCGTCATCCCGAAATACCCATTGTATGATGTAGTTGTAGTTAGAAGCGTCGACCACGGACCATAGCACCAATTCCTCTCCTCTACGCACCAGGCTGTCATCCTTCCAGGCTACTCCTCGGTCTCGCACCTCCTTACATACTTGAGAATTCCCGATGAGTGTACCGCCCGCCGAGGCAGGGCAGTCTGTACCTTTAAGTGTTAATAACGGGAAGTTGAAGTCGCTTACATCGTGAAAGCGAGGAGATCCCGGATGGTAGGGTACGAAGATTTCGGCAATCCGGGCGTCGGACAAAACCTGTATTTGCGAGGAACCCGCCGACCGGCGAAACAAAGCCTGGGTGATGACCAATCCATTGGCCGATATAGTTTCGAAGCATATATCCCAGCGCGTTTGCTCGGGGCCGGAAGTGGGAAATGTCATTATCAGGTTATTGGTGCAAGCGCCCGATGGGATCATCCGGTCACTTGCCCATATCTCGTGACCCGATAATAAGAAAGCAGTGAGCAAATGTATAATAAATATCTTTTTATGAGAAACTATCATCCCTCAGCTCGGTTAAGCTTGGGTGAAAGTTTACTCAAAATGGTCTCATTTAGCTAGGACGATAGGACAGGTGCTTTATTATTTCTTATTGCTTTTGACAGCAAAATCGGTAACTTATTACTCACCGAGGTAAAGAAAAATTGAGATACTCTAATTATTTCCTTCCTACTCTAAAAGAAGACCCTGCCGATGCCGAGGTGATAAGCCATAAGCTGATGGTGCGTGCCGGGATGATAAGAAAACTGGCTGCCGGGATTTATAACTATCTTCCGCTCGGACTTCGCTCGATAAAAAAGGTTGAGAATATAGTGAGGGAAGAAATGAACCGAGCCGGGGCTATTGAATTGCTCATGCCCTCGGTTTTACCAGCGGAACTCTGGAAGGAAAGCGGAAGGTGGGATAAATACGGAAGGGAACTCCTCCGGTTTAAGGACAGGGCGGAGAGGGAATTCTGCCTCGGCCCCACTCACGAGGAGATTATAACGGACATCGTTCGCCGGGAAATAAGGTCTTATAAGCAACTGCCGGTCAACCTGTACCAGATTCAGACAAAATTCCGGGACGAAATCCGCCCGCGGTTCGGCGTTATGCGGGCCAGGGAATTCATAATGAAGGACGCCTACAGCTTTGATGCCGACGACGAAGGGGCTGATAAATCCTACTGGCTGATGTACGAAGCCTATAACCGTATTTTCGAGAGATGCGGGCTTGAGTTTCGCGCGGTGCTGGCGGATACGGGTAATATCGGAGGTAGTTTTTCCCACGAGTTCATGGTCCTGGCCCCGACCGGTGAGGATGTGATTATGAGCTGCAACAAGTGCGATTATGCGGCTAATCTGGAGCTGGCGGAGATAGGGGAGGGCGGTGGAGAAACGACGGAAAAAGGCCTCGAAGAAAGACCAATTCAGGAGGTTCATACCCCCGGCTTAAAGACGGTGGAGCAGGTTGCCACGTTCTTAAAGGTTAAACCGAGTGATTTGATAAAAACTATGATAGTGGAGGCTGATGGCCAACCGGTGGCTGCGCTTGTCCGGGGGAACCATGAGCTCAGCTTGACCAAGCTCAAAAAAGCGATCGGTGCAGATACAGTCGAGCTTGCCACACCGAATAGGATCGAAGAGGTAACGACGGGGCCGCTCGGATTTAGCGGCCCGGTTGGACTCAAGATTAGAATTATTGCCGACCGGTCTATTAAGGGCATAAGGAATGCAGTTACCGGGGCGAACAAAAGGGATTACCATGTGATTAATGTAAACCTGGACAGGGATTTTCGTGTAAGTGAATTTGCAGACGTTAGGGTGGCATCTGATGGTGACCCGTGTCCGAGATGTAAAGGCGGTGTTCTCCGCTCCAGTAGAGGAATCGAGGTAGGCCATGTTTTTAAGCTCGGAACCAAGTATAGCGAGAGCATGAATGCCACTTTTATCGATGCAAACGGGAAGGAGAGATTATTCATAATGGGGTGCTACGGTATTGGCATCGGTCGTACGGTTGCGGCGGCGATAGAACAGAACTATGATGAAAATGGAATAGTACTACCGCTTTCTCTGGCCCCTTTTCAGGTGGTTATTCTTCCGCTCAATATGAAAGAGGAGCGAGTAAAAAACGTTGCCGAGGAAATTTATAGAAATCTGCTCGACCGCGGTGTGGAGGCGATTATCGACGACAGGGAAGAAAGCGCCGGATTCAAGTTTAAGGATGCGGACTTGATGGGTATGCCCATTCAGGTTACCGTCGGGCCCAGGACCATCAAGGAAGGCGCAGCAGAGATAAAGTTGAGAAAAGGTGGGATCTCTAAGAAGGTAAAGATCGAAGAAGTGGAGAAAGAAGTTGAGATGATTCTTGGTTCAAAGTGATCAAGTAGCCACGAATTTACACGAATAAAAACGATTTGTCTTCAGTGCTAAAATCACAAATTTCTTTTCATTCGTGTCCATCTGTGTCAATTTGTGGCTTCTAACTTCAAAACATGGTTAAACCTAATCTCAGACCCGAAGAGCGAATTATCTTGGCCCTGGATTTTCCCAAGTTTAAAGAAGCTAAAAGCTGGGTGGAAAGACTCAAACAAAAAATTAAAGCATTCAAGGTCGGGCCAATCCTTTTTTTAAACTCAGGACCAGAAGGTATAAGAGAATTTATCAATATCGGCGTGGATATTTTTCTTGATCTCAAGTTCCACGATATTCCCTCGACAGTAGAAAAGGCATCTCGTCAGGTAGTCCAACATGGTATTAAGATGTTTACCATTCACGCTCTCGGTGGATTAGAAATGATGAAAGCAACGGTAGAAACAGTTCGAGATGAGTCTCAGAAACTGTCAAAACCCAGGCCGCTTGTCCTGGCGGTAACCGTGCTAACCAGTCAGGCCGAAGAAAATTTAAGGGAGATTGGTATTAACTATGGTTCTCAAGAAGAAGTGATTAGACTTGCCGCACTTGCCGATAAAGCCGGGGTGGACGGGCTGGTTGCCTCCGGAAAAGAGGTTGAGATTTTGAGGAAAGAATTTGGAGATAGATTTATACTGGTTGTGCCTGGTGTTCGCTTGGGTCTAGGTATCCATGATCAAAAGAGGGTTGTAACCCCCTCCGAAGCCGTTTCTCTCGGAGCAGATTACTTGGTGATAGGAAGAGCTATAACCGAGGCAAAAGAGCCTGAGGCAGTGGTCGACGAGATTATTTTGTCTGTTTCTTAATGAAGCGTTTGCCTTACGACGGGCTTAACTCTATCTTCTAACACTGCGTTTAAAGCAGCCGATGAGCTGAGCGGTTTGAATGCCATTAGTGCCAGTCGCTCTTTGTTATCTAATACTTTTTCAATCCGGTCCCTAAACCAGTTACCAAATACTACTGGTTTCCAATCTGCCCCTAGCTTAGAGGCAATGTCTAATACATATCCTACAGTACTACCTGCTGCACCACCTAATGCAGCACCTGAATGGCCTGAAACAACGCTTCCTACAACAGAACCAATAGCTCCACCTCCGATCACACCTATGAGGTTTAGTCTTTTGCGACCCAACTTTGTAAACCCTGCCTCTTTGGCAACTTCGTGATGGTATGCAATTATTGCATCCCTGTCTCGATCCGATTCTTGTTGTAGCCATTCACGAAATTTTCGAGCCTTTTTTCTTATGATTAAAATTTCTTTAAGGCCTATCTTCCCGCAATTTACTAGCTGACGTAAATCTGGAAACTCTACCTTCTGATGTAGCTCTTCAATAATAGAATGAACCTTGCTAATTTGCTTACCGCTTTCATATAGTTTATCACCTACCAATACACTGATTGGTTGTCCTAAATACAAGTCACATTCCAATGAAGCTGCTGACCACAGTAGCCTATTTGAAATAGCCCCCGCAGTGAGTGGCGTACCACGATGGAAATTGAGTTCTTTTCCTGCTATGTAAGAAAGATGATCAAAATCAACATTCCAAGTGATATGCTTTCGACCACCATCTGGTGAAGCTATTACACTAGCACTTACTTCTGGTACGCTACCTAAGTTTTTAATTTTATATAATTCATCAACAAAAGCTTGAATTATTAGCGCATTTCTATTAGCATCGTCATAATCCCGTCTAGCGTTTTCTATAGCGCTTCCAAATTCATCAGCTTTTACTTCAATAACTTTATCCCTCAGTGCTTTATACAGTTTCTGCCTTTGTCGTGCATGATTTAAACAAGTTTGTATATCTTTGTGATATAGAAAACGCTGATCAAAAGTATTTGGTTGCGCTTGAATAGAATCTTGGATATTCCAGATCGAATAAACGCCGTCTTTTAAAATGGCGTTGGTTGAGAACGCGTAATCCTATATTCTTATGACGCCATCATTAACAAGGGCGAGGAAATCATTGTACTTTTTCTGAGCGATAAACCAATTTAATAATTCTGCAAATTGTGGTTGGTTACCAACATTAACGATAACGCGATCGTAATAGATAAGTGCCTCAACTAGTAAGCCTACATCTATCGATTTACCAGATGCACGCAACTCCGGCGAGTTATAACACCAGGATTCCAGGGGTACTAACGCAGTTGTATGGTCTGACATTTCCTATCCTCAAAATGAATACTCAAATATAAATGAACTTTGTTAGCCAAACTTAGCTACTAACCGAGACAGCCATTGCTTGAACTCTTCAGCCGTTGAGAATGGATAGCGCTCAACATTGATCTTTGAAATGCTCTTGGCATTGCGGTATGTGTTCCGCTTAAGTCCATCGTAGCCAAAGGTATTTTCCGCAGCTTGAGCAAGGCAGGAAATCCATTCGATAATCCAGAGAGTATCCTGCTCCAGTTGAGCAGATGAGATACCTTGGCCGGTTATCTGACCATGAATAAGCTTGTTTCTATACTTCTTAATGCGACATATCTCCGCCCAGAGTTTTGCATGACGCTCATCAAGCAGTTCTGGTACTGTAGTAACGCCAAGAGCTTTGATGCCAGCGATGAAAGTTTCTGGATAAAGGTTTCTTTTGAACAGTGACGATTTCATCAATCTTATCAGAGCTGATCTTCGGGTGTTGGAACACTAGAAAGCAGAATAGACGCCGAAGCTGCTTCTCATATTTAACCCATGATAGGATCAGGGCATCAACACGTCGAGTTTTTCCTGTTGAGTTCCAAAGAGCTTCAACGGTAGCGAACTCAACTTTGAGCGGATTAGGAATAGACAGTCTACCCATGGGCTAGTGGTTAACTTACTTAGATTGAAAAACGCAATATAACATTTTATTAAGTGAGTTGTACCGCAAACATACGCTCTCACTGATTATAGCCCATAAAGTACAAAAAACCTGATTTCAAGTCAAGATTAGTGGTGTTTTTAATGACAAAATTGTTATTTCTGTTCATAGAAGAGCACCATTCAGTTGACAGACAGAGTTTCAGTAAAATGCTCGTGGTGAAAAAAATTGTAGCCCAGAACATTATCATATATGAGGTGTAAAGGGCTACAATGAAGAAAGGAAGCGTGACAACAACTAGGAACATAGGAAAATCCCAGAGCGCCGTCTTTTTATCCAGAACTGCTCTCCAAGCTCGCCTTAAATTACAGCAAAACCTTTACCGTAGACGTTTCTGCCACCCCTGTTAGAAGAATCCGATCTATAAAAAGTTACGTTAACATAGAAAACGCTTGACAAACTAATTTAAAGTTATAATATAGTACTAAGAACATGTTCAAAAGGCAATAAGATGCCGATAAGGGTAGCGGGACTAAAGATTTATAACTTAGACGAGTTATCAAAAATTCTGGGGGTCAATAAAGTAACTCTGAGAGGTTATATTGAACAGGGGCGTCTTAAAGCGGTCAAGGTAGGACGCAGCTACAGGGTAACGGAAGAGGACTTGAGAGAATTTCTCTTAAGACGGGGTAGAGCTTTAAGTAAGGAAGAAGGCATAGAATTAAAGGAAATCCCTACAGGGCATTTAGGCGAGATCAAAGAGGAAGCCTTAACGAGAAAAAGCGTTTATGAAGAGTATCTTGACCGTAAAATGGGTAATAATTAGTGGTATATGCTATTGACACCAATATTTTAGTTTACGCCTTCAATCTGGACAGCCCACTTAATCCGAAAGCCCATGCTTTCTTAAAGGAAGAGGTATTAACCGGAAGCATAAGTACCTGCTTACCCTATCAAAGCTTATACGAATTCTATTCTGTTATTACAAACGCACGACGGGTGGAGAAGCCTTTACCAACTGGTCAGGCAAGAGAAATAATAGAAACTTATATAAGAGCTAAAAACATACCCAAGATATATCCCCGTAAAAGCAATTTGCGAAATGTCATAAACTTGCTATCTAACTATGACATAGCGGGGCAAGATATATTTGACCTAGTTTTTGTCGCAACGCTTCTGGATAACGGGGTCGATGGAATAATTACGAGAAACACAAAACACTTTGCCAGATTCGAATTTCTAAACGTGATGAATCCATTGGATTGATTTGTGATTGTTGTTGTAGGGGCACGCTGCAGCGCGCCCCTTGACGTATGCATCAGCTAGCCGCTACCTTCTTCTTCTGCTTCTTGGTGAAGACAAATTCCTTGTTTTTGTCCACATCCACCAGCACGGTATCTCCTTCCTTAAATTCTCCTTGCAAAATCTTTGTAGCCAATGGGTTTTCTATGAGCCGCTGGATGGTCCTCTTGAGCGGCCTGGCCCCGTAAACCGGGTCGTATCCCTTTTCGGCCAGTAATTCTTTTGCTTCTTCCTTGAGTTCGAGTTCGATCTTTTTCTCGGAGAGTCTCTTTCTTAGATATTCAATCTGAATACCGACAATCTCCTTTAACCGTTCTATAGAGAGGGACCGGAAAATGATTATTTCATCCACTCGGTTTAAGAATTCCGGCCTGAAGTGCTCTCTCAGCACATTCATCACCTTCTGTCTGACCGCTTCCTCTTTCATCATCCCGTGTATCTCTGAACTTCCCAGGTTAGAGGTCATGATGATAACGGTGTTCCTGAAATCTACAGTTCTTCCATGCCCGTCGGTAAGACGTCCATCGTCCAGGATTTGAAGCAAGATATTGAAAACATCGTTGTGTGCTTTTTCGATTTCATCGAATAATATCACGGAGTAGGGGCGTCTTCTTACCGCCTCGGTTAGTTGTCCACCCTCTTCATATCCAACATAGCCCGGAGGAGCGCCTATCAGCCTGGATACGGTGTGCTTCTCCATGTACTCGCTCATATCAATACGCACCATTGCGTTCTCGTCATCAAACATGAATTCGGCAAGCGCCCTGGCCAGTTCTGTTTTTCCCACGCCGGTTGGACCAAGGAAAATGAAGGATCCGATCGGCCTCTTCGGGTCGGAAAGGCCAGCACGGGAACGCCTGAGGGCATCAGAAACCGCCCTAATTGCCTCTTCTTGTCCCACCACTCTTTTTGAAAGACGCTCTTCCATGTGGATGAGCTTTTCCACTTCGCCCTCCATGAGCCTTGAGACCGGAATCCCGGTCCACTTGGATACAATCTCGGCAATGTCCTCGGCGTCAACCTCTTCTTTAAGCATCTTCTTTGCCTTCTGAATCTCGGCCAGTTCTTTACTCTTGTCCTCTAGTTTCTTGTTTAGTTCAGGGAGCTTTCCGTACAGAAGCTCAGATGCCTTGGAGAGGTCGCTAAGCCTCTGCGCTTTTTCTGCTTCCATCTTCACCCTGTCGATTTCTTCTTTTATCTTTCTGATCTCGGATATATGCTCCTTTTCCCTCTGCCAGTGCGCTTTCAAGCTGTCCGCTTCTTCCCTGAGGTTGCTGATCTGCTTCTCAATCAAATTCAGTTTTTCCACCGAGGCTTCGTCCTTTTCTTTTTTTAGAGCCTCTCTTTCTATCTCCAGTTGCATAATCCGCCGCTCGATTTCATCAATCTCAGTAGGCATGGAGTCTATTTCCATCCTCAGCCTTGCTGCGGCTTCGTCTATCAAGTCAACGGCCTTATCCGGGAGAAATCTTCCGGTTATGTATCGGTTGGAAAGTACGGCCGCGGCGATCAGGGCCTCGTCTTTTATCTTCACCCCGTGATGAACCTCGTATTTGTCTTTGAGACCCCTGAGTATAGAAATCGTTTCCTCTACAGTAGGCTCGTCCACGAATACCTGCTGGAATCTCCTCTCCAGTGCGGCATCCTTTTCAATGTGCTTCCGGTATTCGTCGAGTGTGGTGGCGCCTATACAGTGAAGCTCGCCGCGGGCCAGGGCTGGTTTGAGCATGTTTGATGCATCCATCGCTCCCTCGGCTGCGCCGGCTCCAACGACGGTATGGATCTCATCTATAAAGAGGATTATCTCACCCTGAGATTCGGTGATTTCTTTCAACACCGCTTTGAGCCGCTCTTCGAATTGCCCTCGGTACTTTGCGCCGGCCACCAGCGCTCCCACGTCGAGAGCTACCAGGCGTTTATTTTTGAGGCCCTCGGGTACATCCCCGTTTACTATTCTCTGTGCTAACCCCTCTACGATTGCCGTCTTTCCTACCCCCGGCTCTCCTATCAACACCGGGTTATTCTTAGTCCTCCGTGATAACACCTGTATGACTCTTCTAATCTCGTCGTCACGGCCGATTACCGGGTCGAGCTTTCCCTGACGGGCAAGCTCGGTGAAGTCTTTGCCGTACTGCTTGAGGGCCTGGAATGTCTCCTCCGGGGTTTGGCTGGTTATGGTTTGCCCGCCTCTTACCTCTTTGAGAACCTTGAGTATATTTTCTCTGGTTATACCCAGCCGTTTAAACTCGTTTTTAATGTTGCCTATAGCTTGTTGCGCTATTCCCAGAAGAAGATGTTCCGTGCTTATGTATTCGTCGCCTAGGGATTTGGCTTCTTGCTCGGCAGTATTTAGCGCCTGGCTCATTTCCCGGCTTAGATAAACCTGGTCTGCCGCCCCCTCTATTTTGGGCAATAATCCGATCTCCCTCTTTGCCAGGTCACGAATGGCGTGCGGGTTGGCACCTATTTTACCTATGATCTCAGTAGGAATTCCTTCTTCGTTAAGTAGTGCGAATAGCAAATGCGGTATATCGATCAGTTGATTCTTTTCCCTTTGGGCGATAGCCTGCGCTTCCCCAACCGCTTCCTGTGCCTTGATCGTTAATTTTTCAAACTTCATGTCTAATCCTCCGGAAATGGCGCTTTTCTCATAAGATATTACCTGTTGGTGGAAAATCAAGGACTTATCCAGGCCTGGACATTCAAAAATTGACCAAACAGGAGAAGGGCATTCTTAATTCCCGGTGCTTAAACCATACTTAAATCCTATTGCTTTAGCCTCTATTTCAAAGTTAATTATTGTTCGCCTCTGTCTGTGATACGGAGCTAATTATAATAAGCAGGATTTTGCAATTGCGAATTATTATGTTGACAAAGAGTACTTTTTCATATTAAATTAAAAATAACGGCAATGAGGCCTAAAGAATTCCCTGACTGCAATAATTACTCAAATATATCAATGGGTTTTGAGGATTTTAGGGGCGAATATGGTATCCCAACTGTTTACCAATTTCTAAATATGGAAGGATTTTCCTCACGTATTTACAGTTTGTTATAGTAGAGGTCTGTGCAGTTGCAAACCTAAAATGGGTTGTGGTCGGTGTAGATTCTGGAAAAGATGTAAGAAACACAAATAGGAGAAAGAAGGAGAGAATAAACATGGGCCTTAACCGGGAATACATAGGCAAGGAATTCAGTCCGATAGTTTACGAGGTTACTGAGGAGGCTATACACAAGTATGCCTGGGCTATTGGAGCCCGTAACCTAACCTACTTCAATTATGACGGCGCCTTAAGCCCGGAGGGACCGCTGGGCATGGCTCCTCCGAGCTTCGCTGTTGTCTACGAGCTTCCTTTACTCGAAGAAATATGGACTGACGAAGGTCTTCATGGAGGAAGGGAGCAAGCGGCACGTAATGTTCTCATGCTGGTCCATGGCGAGCAGGAAATGCATTTCTACAAGCCGATTCGACCCGGGGATAAAATCACCGCCGTAGCTAAGATAAAGAGCATAGAGGATAAGGGCAGCGGCGAGCTCATAGTTTTTAATGTTGCTTCGAGGGACCAAAACGGGGTTAAGGTTGTAGACTCCGTTTGGGGAATATTCATAAGGGGCATCGGAAGCGGGCAGAAGCCCAAGAACGACGGGAAGAAGGAACCGGTTGCGCTAGGTGGAGAGAGCCCCCTGGCATTCAGGAGGATTATAAGGGTGAGTGAGGACATCACCTATAGATACGCCGAAGCATCCAATGACCGGAACCCGATTCATATCGATGAAAAGGTGGCCAAAGCAGCCGGGCTTAAGGGGATAATCGTGCACGGTCTTTGTACGATGTCTATGGCCATGAGGGCCATAATCGAGTGCTACGCCGATAGCAACCCGGCCTTGTTGTCCAGGATCAACGTACGGTTCTCCAGCCCGGTCTATCCCGGTGATGTTCTCGTTGCTGACGGGTGGGAGATAGGCAGGCAGGATGGAAGGACCATACTGGGTTTTGAGGTGACGAGACAGGAGGATGATATCAAGGTTATAAAGGGCGGGATAGCCGAGGTGGCTATTTGATCCAGTACCGAACTTCTTGTATGCCGGTCTAAAGAGCTTCGAGAATTTCAGTCATATCCGGTCAGGCTTTAGCTTCCGATAGATTAGACTTAGTTATTTGAGTTTGTCTGCCGATTTCGAGGAATTTTATTTCCTCGTCCAGTTTTTCCAGTAGGTCATCAAGTGTTTCTTTATTTAGTGCTGATACCAGAGTTCCTTTGTATCTGCTCTTTAATCCATCTTTGGTTACCTGGGATGGGACGGAATCTATCTTGTTGAATACTATAATTCTGGGGACCGAGTCGTAGCCGGCCGCTCTCAGTATGTTCTCGACCGATTCTATTCTTTCCTCTACCATCGGGTCGCTACAGTCAGCTACATGAACTAGAAGAGAGGACCCTCCCAATTCTTCGAGGGTGGCCCGAAATGCGGTTACCAGCTCCTTGGGCAGATTCCTTATGAATCCGACCGTATCGGTTATGAGTATCTCTCTTCCGCTGGGAAGCATAAGCCTCCGGGTAGTGGGGTTTAAAGTGGAGAAGAGCTTGTTCTGCACTACCACCCCGCTTTTAGTGAGAGCGTTAAAGAGCGTGGATTTCCCCACATTGGTATAACCGATTAGGGTGACGGTGGGAACGCCGGTTTCTCTTCGGTGCTTTCTGGTGTGTTCACGCCTCCGGCTAAGCTCCTCGATCTGTTTTTCGTAGCGCTCTATCTGTTTTCTCAATCTTCTTCTTTCCTCTTCAAGCTTCTTCTCTCCGGGCCCTCTGGTGCCGATTCCGCCCCCTAGTTGGGATAGTTCGACGCCCTTGCCGGTAAGCCGGGGTAGGGTGTAGCGTAGCTGTGCAAGCTGAACCTGAATTTTTCCCTCGCTGGTGGTGGCGTGTCTTGAAAAGATTTCCAATATCAATTGTGTCCTGTCTACCACTTGCAGGTTGGTCTCATCGGAGATCCCTCTCACCTGTGCTGGGGTAAGCTCGACGTCAAAAATAAGAGTCTCAGCGCCGACCTGCTTCGCTTTCAGGATTACCTCTTCCAGTTTCCCCTTTCCGATGAGGTATCTGGGGTCTATTTGCTTTCTAACCTGTACCGTTTTATCTAACACCACTTTGTCTGCAGAGAGTGCCAGTGATTCGAGCTCATCTAGCGATTCCTGAGCCTCTGCCCGGTGTTTGGTGGAAAAGCCGACCAGAAAGACGCCTTCTTTTTCACTCCTCCCGCCAAATTGGAAGTACGCTTTTTCTATCTCGCTCTCAATATCTCTTATGAACTCTTCAAAATTTATATCAATTCTTCCCAAGTCGTTGTACGTGATTATCCGCCACATCTCCTCCCTGGAATTTGGCGGAAGAATATGCGCCACCTCGAATTTTCCGTGAAGACCGCCGTCTCTTACCTCTAGTGCACCAATCAGGTCAAGCCTTTCGTTCAGCAGGGTAACCAGGTCTGAATGGGTAAGGGGGGGATTTTTAAGGTGGGTATGAACTAGGCGATATCCCCTCAGTCTGTATTTTGCCTCTCTGTGCCTCTCCAGAATCTTGTCAAAAGGCACTTCATAGGACTCGCCTACAAATACAGCTTCCACCTTTCCCCTTCGGTCTATGAGAATGCTTATTGCTCTTTCTATATCGGAGGATATCTGGGAAAGCGTTCTTCCCAGTTCCAGGGTTATTACTTCTTTAGGTGGGATTCTTCTTCTGTAAAGCCTGGCCAAGCTGCGTAGCTCGCTTGGTTTTAAGCCGGATGTATTGCCGTGTATATGCTCTATATTTAGCTCCTTTTAATGCGGATTTCTTTGCTATCAAACATCAAAAAGTATAACTTTCTTTATATTCAAGCTCAAGAAAAATTCCGGTTAAAAATAGCGAATTCTTTACCGATTAGTGCCAGCGTTTATAATTAAGCAGTGCAGACCAAATATTTAATTCTGGGAGCAGGACCAGCCGGGGCCTGGGCGGTGAGGGGTATCAGGCAGGAGGACAAGCAGGGGAAGATAGTCATCGTCGGGGCCGAGCCGTATCGCACCTATTCGCTTCCCCTTCTGACCAAGGGATACATTCAAGGACGGTTTGGCGAAGATGCCCTTTATTTGGTGAAGGAGGACTTCTTTGATAAGAACGAGGCGATTTTCATCAAGGGCAGGCGTGCGGTTAGGTCTGGTTTCCAGGAAAAAAGGGTGACACTCGACGACGGGGCGGAGATCAATTATGAAAAACTACTAATTTCCACCGGAGGCAGGCCGAGGAAATTTGATATTCCAGGCAGAAACCTAGAGGGCATTTATTATCTCAGGACCCTTGATGACTCTAATCAAATCATAAAAGCGGCTAATAATTCAAGGCAGGCTGTGGTCATAGGCGGAAGCTTCATAGGGGTCGAGCTGGCGGTTGCTCTTCGTGAAGTGGGAGTTCCGGTAAAGCTCATTATGATGGAGAAATATGTCTGGCAGACGCTAATACCTGAGCCTCTAGGGAATTATCTGATAGAGAAACTCGTGGAGGGCGGGGTCGAGGTCTTTCCAAACGAGAAGGTGGTCGAGTTTGAGGGCAAGGGTGGAACAGTAGGTTCGGTGAAAACCGAGAGCGGAAAGACTTATGAGGGGGATTTGGTGGGGGTGGGTATAGGGCTTGACCTGAACATCGATTTCCTCAAGGGTACGGACATATCGGTTGAACGGGGCATTCGGGTTAATGAATTTCTAGAGACCAGCATAGACGGGGTTTATGCCGCCGGAGACCTGGCCGAGTTTGATGATTTAATTCTGGGAGAAAAGCATCTGGTCGGTCACATAGAGAACGCTCAGTTTCAGGGGAGAATTGCCGGAAGAAATATGGCCGGGGCAAAAATTCCCTACTCACAGGTAACCGGTTATGACTCGGCCATTTTTGGTCTACCGCTTATTTTTGTAGGTGCCCTCGAATTCGGGCAAGAACATTGGGTCAGGGGAATGCCTGGGGAACCCCCGGTCGGTTCTTTTGCCGTTCGAGATGGCCGAATAGTTGGCGCCTTTCTCATCGAGCCGGGTGGAAAGGGGGTAAGGGCAGTGCGGGAACTAATACAAATTCGAGACATTGACATAAGAAAATACGAGGACGGGCTGAAGGACCCTAATACGGATTTGGAACAAATAGTGAAGGGTCTTGAATAAGGCTCATGTCTTGGTTTTCTTAGTACTATTCGGTTGATTCGATAGGGGTAATCTCTACTACCACCCTGCTTTCTTCTCTTCGTATATCGTCATATTTCAACTCCGATATCTTTCGTGATAGTTCGTCGTCTTCGACCAGTCTGGCCAGACCCTCGACCACCGTCCCGTTAACTTCAACGGAAACCGATGGATTGGTCATTACATTTTTTAACCAGTCTCCGGCCAGGCTTCTCCTGGATGCAAAGAATCTTCCCTTGTAGAAGACTAATCGTAATTTTACTGTATGCTCTTTCCCTGTTACTCTTCCCTTCGTGGTGAGATAGCCTAGAAAGCTCGACCCGTCGGGGATAGGAATCTTCATTATCATTATTGTAACTGAATGGTGAGCTAGTGTTGATCATCCAAATGGCTACTATGCTCAAAAAGAAAGTCATTCCCGCACGTTACCCGATTAATGCTTTCGGGTACAAGCTTAAGCGGGATCTACCAATCTGTCATTCCCGAATGTACTAATCGGGAATCCATCTTTTAAAAAACTGGATTCCCGCTTTCGCGGGAATGACATACGGTATGGGGTCTGATTAATTTGAAGGACTTTGTCATAGGATAAATGACACATAATAAAATTATAAATACACATGGGAGAGACAATATGAATAACTTTCGTGAGGAAGTGATGAGTTTGGCTAGGGAAAAACTAAAAACGAAAACGGCGGACCGGAAAGCCGAATCCGCACCAGACGATGTAAAAGAGGTTATGAACGGCCTACTCAAAATTGCGGAGTTGGCGGTAAGCTTTTACAACCAGTTGGTGGGGGATGAAGGGCTCTCTGTTTATAGTTTGCCGGGGGAACTCTTGGCCCTTTTCCTTAATCTCTCCGGAAAACGGGTCGGGTTTTGTCTGGTTGCTCCGGAGAAGTTTGTAGTTTTTCTCGACGATGAGCCAGGTCAGGTGGTGGTATTCGGCAAAAAGAGACAAAATTCCGGTTCGGGCGAGAACCTACTCACCAGGGCTAGACAGCTTATTAAAGTCTCTTTTGTTAAAACAGAAGACGGTTACTTACTGAAAGATAATACAGGGTCCATATTAGACCCCGAAGAAATGATACTACACATAATAAGATGGGCTGTATCGGAATAGTGCTTTAATCAAAGATTACGTGCGTCAAAGATACAAGGATTAAGATTGACGCAATAAAACCTATGATTGCCAGTATGTAGATTGTTCCTTCTTTCTCGTGCTGTTCCATGGTGCTTTGATTATAACGAATGATTCTCCTTTGTAAAGTTTAGGGAGGATTGCTTGCATTAACCCCCTTTTTACGTTAACTTCTAGGGTCATGATTGAATATTCCATGCCGCTTTTCCGGCCTCCCAGCGAGGCAAATAGCTTCATCCTTCAGGCTACGATAGGCTGCTCTCATAACGAGTGCACCTACTGCGCCATGTATCGGAAAGATACCCAAAGGTTTCGTATGCGCCCCATAGATGAGATCAAGACTATTATTGATGAAGCTGTGGAGAGATATGATTTCAACCGGGTGTTCATCGCCGATGGCAACGCCCTGGTCATGCCCCAGAAAAAGCTGGTCGAGATTTTGCAGTATTTAAAGGAGAAACGTCCGGACTTGCAGCGAATTACCATGTATGCAAACGTTAGCGACATCCTGAGAAAAGGAGCTGAGAATTTAAAAGTGCTGAGGGACCTCGGGTTGGAGATGGTTTACATCGGATTTGAAAGCGGAGACGATATAGTTCTAGAAAGGATTAAAAAAGGGGCAAATTACGAGGAGACGGTAAGAGCATCAAAAATCCTTAAAGAGGCCGGGGTCAAAAACTCGGCCATGGTTCTTCTCGGGGTTGGCGGGGTGGATAGAAGCCTTGAGCATGCATATGCGACCGGAAGGCTCTTGACCGATACTGACCCTGAGTATGTAGGGGCACTTTCCCTTCAGGTCCGCCCGGGGGCTCCGATTTACCAGGAGTGGCTTGACGGAAAGTTCAAACTCCCGGATAAGTTTCAGATGATAAAAGAGCTAGAAATTATCGTCGAGAATACAAACCTGACTGACGGGTATTTCTTTTCGAATCACATCTCTAATTATCTTCCTATCAAAGCAAGATTCCCCCAGGATAAGGAAAGGGTCTTGGAAGAGATAAGAGCGGTCTTGGAAAGAGGAGATGAGTCTTTGCTCCGCCCCGATTTTTACCGGGATGTGATTAATCAGTATTAGATGACTATTTAGCCACGAATGAACACGAATTATCACAAATTAAAACCTCGTTCACTCCTGTTCTGTATGTCTTATGATGGTCATGCCCGTCCCCCGTTTAAACCGGCGGATCAATCGGGCATCCATCAGTGCTTTGGATTACCGCAAATGCATGCGGCAATGACGTTTTGCGTCTTATTTAGAATCTATAAATGCTAATACCAGTTTTTTATTCATTTTCATTTTTCATTCGAGACTATTGGTGAGAATTCGTGGCCAAAATAAAAGGAGGAGAAGATGAATGAAACGGATAGCGACCATTTCACCGGTATGGGGATGCAGCGTAGACGACCTTCGCGCTTTAGCCAAAGAAGCGGAGGCTGGGGGATTCGAGGCGATATTTTCCCCGGAGGTGCCACCCTACAGCGCCCTGGCTAACGCCCAGGTTTTTGCCGAGGCGACCTCGAAAATTAAAGTGGGTACATGGATAACCAATATCTACATGCGCCAGCCGGTTATATGTGCGGCCGAGGCCCTTACTGTTCAGGAAATTTCAGGCGGAAGGATGGTGCTTGGGTTGGGTGTCAGTCATAAGCCGGTGAATGACCGCTTCGGAATTGACATGAAAGACCCGATCGAGGAAATGCGAAAATATGTGACAGCGGTCAGGTCCTTCGCTGATGGAAGCTCGCCACTCTTGACAATCAAAAGACAACTCCCTTATCTCCCGATATACACGGCGGTGCTGACCGAAAAAGCGGCGGAACTGGCCGGCGAGGTAGCAGACGGCATCATGCCCTATATGGCTACTCCCGGTCATTTGAAGAAGCTGATAGGCGCGGTTAAAAGAGGTGCGGAAAAGGCCGGCCGTGCTCCTTCGGATATCGACATCACCAATGGAATCCCTTGTTTTATCTCCGACGACTTGGAAGCTGCCAGAAACGCCGGAAAGCGCGGTCTTTCCGGCTATGCCCGCTTTCCTTTCTACCAGCGCTTGATTACAAACTTAGGATTTGGCGATGTGGTGGAGAAGATTAAATCTGGTGTAAGCCCAGCCGAGGCGTTTTCCGATGACCTACTGGACGCGGTGGCTTTGGTTGGCCCTGCCGAAAGGTGCCGTGAAAGACTCGAGGCTTACAGAGAAGCAGGGGTTCAACTTCCGATCATCGTCCCAAACCCGGTGGGAAAGCAGAGCAATGTCGAGGTGATGAAGATCATGATTAAGGCTCTGGCGGGCAGTTGATTTTTACATAGGCCATTTTTTTACTCGGTCAAAATTTTGCTTGACTTTACTTTTTGACTAGGCCTATAATCACCCTGAGAGGGAGAGCAATAACTATAAAGAGCCTAAGCAACTTCTGTCCACAACATCAGGTTATTAACGATAACCGCCGGTTGTTTATTTCTGCTCACTTGAAAGATTAACTGTAAGTACTCGTTCTCCTTTAGTCTTTATCTAGTTTTTAACTCCTATCACTGGGTTGAGGTGAGGAATCCACGCATGAATCATCTGGATTTAATCAGGCTCACCGCTTTGATGGATATTGCCAGCGGGAGGCCAGAGATAGTAGTTGGTCTGATTGACGGGCCCGTGTTATTAGACCATCCGGATCTTTCAGGTGGAGACATTCGTGAGGTCCCTGGAAAACTTGCGGGTGCATGTGCACAGGCAAGTAGTGTCGCCTGTTTGCATGGAACATTCGTGGCAGGAATTTTGTGCGGAAAGAGGGGTTCTGTAGCTCCGGCTATCTGTCCTGATTGCACGTTGTTGGTGCGTCCTATTTTTGCTGAGACGATGTCAGGAAATGGAAATAGCCGCAGCCAGCATCTAGAGCCCATGCCCAGTACCACTCCCGATGAACTAGCAGCGGCATTAATCGAGACCATTGATGCGGGAGCGCACGTGATAAACCTGAGTGCAGCTATGGCGCAGCTATCTTCCACAGGTGAACGAGAGTTAGTAGGGGCTTTGAATTATGCATCAAAGAGAGGCGTTTTGATTGTAGCAGCGGCGGGAAATCAGGGAGCAGTTGGTAGCACTGTTATCACCCGTCACCCTTGGGTTATCCCGGTCGTTGCCTGTGACCTTCAGGGTAGACCGATTAGTTACTCCAATCTGGGAAATTCGATAGGGAGACGAGGTCTGAGCGCCCCCGGCGACAACATTACTAGCCTCGGAGCCGATGGCAAACCACTCACGTTCAGCGGAACGAGCGCTGCGGCTCCCTTTGTGACGGGGGCTATTGCGCTGCTTTGGTCAGAGTTCCCAAAAGCTACCGGTGCTGATATGAAAGTCGTGATTACACGGTCGAACGGGCGAAGGAGAAATACGGTAGTTCCACCCTTGCTTGATGCATGGGGGGCGTATCAGATTATAAGGTCTGGTTTAAGGAGGTGAATATCTCACGTTATTCGCTTTTTTACATTGTCATACCCGAATCCTGTCCCCGAATGTAGTTATCGGGGAGCTGTGGGGTATCCATAAGCGTGCGGGAATGACAGTTGTGCGTTCAACTTAGGTAGGGGCACGCTGCAGCGTCCCCCTATAATGTATATTTGCGTAACATAGGTGAATGTCATGAAAAAGGAAGAAACAAGAAATGGTCAAAGAAGTAAGACTAAAGGACAGCCTTACCGGGTTCGTCTTCCTGGTTTCATTAGCGATGAGGAAATTGGACTGGGTGATGCGATTAAGCGAGTCACGTCTACTATTGGGATTAAACCGTGTGGCGGATGTGAACGTCGCGCCTCCACACTCAACGGTTGGCTGGTTTTCTCTGGCAGGCGTTCGAGATAAAAATATAAACCACCAAGGCACAAAGAAACAATGTTTGCGGGTTAACGTGTTTGCTGGTTTACGAGCTAGAAAAATAACACGCAAACTCGCTAACACGACAAAAGGCGTAAGCTAACTCGTTAACAATTTCCTTTGAGTCTTTGTGGCTAATTATGAAGCCTTTGAAATCTATCCTGAAAGGAGGAGAAATATCATGGAAGAAAATGTTGAATCGAAGGAACAGATGGGAGAGCAAGCCGTTAACGTGAAAGACTCACCAACAGTAGTATCCTCTTCTGAAAGTCGTACTGGAACTATTCTTCCCACCCAAGCTGGAGGGGGAGGGTGTCCTACATGCGGAAGCTCCACCGGGTCAAATGGCGGAGTTACACCCAGCTTCGTTTATGCCCTGGGCAGGGTCGAGGCCCGCTTTCCTCGTTTAGCTGTGGAGAAGGAATTCGCCCAAGTTACAGGGCGGGAAAAGACAGCCGGGCTTACCGACCGAGAGGCACTCCACAAGGTTCTGACCCATAGACAGAACCGCTACCTGGTGAGACAGATGTGCTGGGTTTTAACCATTGAGGGTTTGGAGACATACATTCTGGTGCCGCGCGACCCTGCGGACCTGGATATGTTAGTGGAGGCCTTACGTCCCGCTCCACGCCCCACTGATGTTGATGTGGTTATTGGCATGAGAGGGCCAATCGCCCCGCCAGAGATGTGCAATGGACTCATGGTGCCTATTGTTGTGTTCGACCAGATGTATTCATTCGATATCGATTCTCTAATCAAATCTATTCCTAAGCCGGAAAAGATGTCAGCAAAGGAGTTCACCCCAGCAGCAGAGGAGCTATTCATGAGGATAATGCAGATAGCTGACAATGCCGGAGCCACTGACGACCACCGTGCTTTAAACTATCTGGCAGTACGATACAACGCCATCTATGCTAAAGCTGCGGAGGCTTTTGCTCAAAACTCTTCTTTGACAGCGGTAGAAGTTCGTCATTCGCCTCTCAGCGGCACACGCAAGGTTGTAGATGTCATTTTCTCCTTCACCAATCGTCAGACGGACGTTACCGAGAAGTTCTTTACCCGTGTGGATGTGACCGAGGAGTTTCCGTTCCTGGTTACAAAGATGTCGCCGTATTATGATCGGTGAGGTCGACCGGATTCAATTGAATGGAGGTGAAGGAAATGAAATTGCCTGAGTTTACAGCAGAGGTCTCGCTCTACAAATCAGCCATGAGCTATGCAGTAGCCCCGAATCGTGCAGGCGTGAGAGTAGGTGCGTTGGTTCTTACCCAGGGACTGATGGGCACACTATCTACCGTTGACGTGCCAACATCAATGCCGGGCGTAGTGTTTACGATGAAAAAATTGTGCTGGGATAAAACGACCAGCACATGGAAATTTTGGGGTCTGACTTTTCAAACCGAGTGCCGGATATGCCAATGGTTTAAGTATGCAAAGATCTGTCCTGAACCGCCTGGCTGCTATTGGGGTTGGGTGCCGGCAAGTGAGCCGTGGCGTGACTGTGTTGACAGCTTGGTAGCGATTGACTAGTTGAGACCGCGGCGGTTTATCAGGTGAATTCTATACGGACGGAGGAAAAAGAGAAAGGAGGTGAGTCAAATGAGCAAAATGCCGGGATTTGCCGCAGAGGCTTCGCTCTACAGGACGGCTGGGATTTATGCGCTTGAATCGACTTGGACTAGCAAGTCAGTTAGCGGCTTAGTACTACAACAGATTAAAGGGTGCACGCCATGTGAAAATGGGCAGAAGACCTGTTGCTTTGGATATGACCCAGAAACAGGAGGACCTATTTGTAAAGAAGTATCTTGTACTCCACCCCCACCTCCTCCACCTCGACCCAACTGCGGCACCCACTCTTGTCCCCCTGGTCATCCTTGCTGTGCTCGTGGTTGTTGCCCGCCCGGTACGTCCTGCTGTAATAACGAGGGCTGTTGTCCGGCGGGGACAAAGTGCAGGAGAATATGTGCACCCTTCATAGGATGTAGTCCTTCTTTCTGCACCCTGATCTGAGTGTTCGGTCTCTAGGGTCTGGTGAGGGAGTGAAAAAAGGAGGTGAATGAAATGAACAAAATACCTGGATTTACCGCAAAGGCTTCGCTATATCGCGGGAGCCATCAGTATCGAGCGGGTTTTCAGTACATGCCGACGGAAATGGGACGCCTTGTGCCGGCCCAGACCTGGGGTAGCTTCAAGAGAGATCACTGTACTAAGCGCGGCTGTTGGTGGACGGAAGGGTCAGGCTGCGGACGGCGACAGTTTTCAGCCATATTGTGGGGTATCCCTTGGGGCGTATCGTGGGAAGAAGCTTGTCGAACGACTCCGGGTCTTGAAGGTCGGCCTCCAGACCGGTGTAAAAA
Source organism: Thermodesulfobacteriota bacterium (assembly GCA_035559815.1). Classification (NCBI taxonomy): domain Bacteria; kingdom Pseudomonadati; phylum Thermodesulfobacteriota; species Thermodesulfobacteriota bacterium. The sequence continues at coordinate 45,188 of DATMAT010000057.1, read as the reverse complement.
CACTTGGTTTAATATTTGGGGTGAATGGGACGTGCCAGATACGACCTGCGACACCGAGCTAGGTGTCGGGTTCGGCTGGTAAGACCGATTACTGCACTCATCTCGGTTTTGAACAATGTGTGAAGGAGGTGAATAAAATGAGTAAAATGAATTTGCCTGGATTTACTGCAGAAACCTCTGTATACAGGTCTACTGGACGATATACGGTTTCTTATAGTTCGGATATGAAAGAAAGTGGGATCGTTCCGGCGATGTTCAGAAGCAGGTTTTGCATGACCGCTTGCCTAGCCTGTGCGGCTTTCCTTGTTATGTCGCCTGTGCCAGACCCAGGAGATTTTTTGACGTGCGGTGCGTGCTTTGGGGTCTGTGGTGGCGGGGGAATGGCCTAAGGGTTTAGGTCGGCTGCTGTAGGGATAATCTGAAATAAATGGGGGTTGATGAAATGAAAACACCGGGATTCACAGCAGAGGCATCGGTTTATAAGACGAGTGAGCAGTACCAGTCTATAGCGATGCAAGCTTATAGCAACTGTGGGCAAAGAGTTATTTCTCAACTGACTATTAATCCATTACCTGTATCGCCCGGTTCTGGGCTTTTTGGCGGGATCGGGCGTTCGCTTTGTAGAGGTCTTTGCTATATAGCCTGGGTCCTGTGTTTGGAGGGTTGTGAAGGCACGCCTGAAAACCCGAAGGGATCTACCCACTGTATTATCTGCGATGAGAATTATCGAGAATGCCTCAAAGGATGCAGCCCTACTCGAACTTAGACCTTATGCACCCGGGTGAAGGCCGTGATTAGGCACGACATATTATGATTGAAATTAGGGGCGAATTAAATGAACAAGATACCAGGATTTACCGCAGAAGGGTCACTCTATAAAACGAGCGGGCACTACTATACTATTGGGACTTCTAGCCAAGTGAATGAGACTATATACCCGGCATACAACGGTGTGAATCGTTGTATGGACGATTGCCTCAGGGCTGGCCACCCTGACCATCAGTGCATGGAATATTGCCATAAAAAACCCTGTGTTGATCGCTGCGTAGGTGCCTGCGTCAAAGCTGGACGCATTGATAATCCGGATGTTCCAATCGCGATTCTGCGTGATGAATGCAGAGTACAGTGCTTGGTCCAATGCGAGTTCATTCCTCCTCTCTGTCCACCTGAAATGAAGTTGTGCGGGCGCATCGGAAAGCGTCCGGAATGTTGCCCGGGAGACCATGAATGCTGCCACATCCTTAATGAAACGGCAACCGGATATACATTAAGCTGCTGTCCGCCAGGTCAACGATGCTGCTTCGGTTTCGGTTGTTATGTGCCAGATGGGCAGCAGTGCACTAGGGACGGCTTCTGCCCTAAAGATCGAGTCTGCAACGAGCGTTGTTGTGCGCCGGAAGAAGTGTGCACCCTGGACGGCTGTGCTCCTGCAGATCGAGTCTGCAATAACCGTCGCTGTGCTCCGGGAGAGCAGTGCACCATCGAGGGCTGCTGTCCACCTAGTCGAGTCTGTAACAATCACTGCTGTGGGCCAGGAGAAGTATGCACCGGCGGTGGTTGTTGCCCGGCGGGTCAGACTTGTGGCAACCGCTGCTGCGTATCTGGTGAGCGGTGTTGTGGCGACCATTGCTGTCCGTCGTGGGCTCCTGTGTGTTGCGGGCGGGGTTGCTGCCCGCCTGGTCACTCCTGCTGTGCTAATGGCACAAAGTGTGCTCCGCCGGGTTGGTCGTGTTGTGGCAACAGTGGCTGTCCACCTGGTTGGACTTGCCTCTTCGATTCGGGGCGTTGTATCCCGGTCTGACTCTTCGCTCTCTGATTAAGGAGGGTGAAAAACGATTTACTAAGTGCAACGACATATCTCCTAGCGGAAGTGAGGTCAAAAAATTTTGTTGAAGTGGGGATGAATAAAATGAACCAGATGAAGATGCCGGGATTCACCGCAGAAGTATCACTCTATAAGACAAGTGAACATTACCAGATGATCACTCTTCTGAACCAAGCTAACGTAACCATATATCCAGCGCAATTGCTCTTCACAGATACACAGTTCTTTAGGCCAGACTTGCTTCGGTGGCCTATTGTGGAGCCCTCATGCGTCCGGGTGTGCCTGCCTCATTGGGGTGGATACTGCCGTTGGATCTGTTTCTGAGATCAACTGCAGAGAGAAGAGGTGGTTATTTAAGATCTAGCTGAGAAGTTCTTATTCCTAGTCGCCAAGATGTCGCCTTAGGGCACGGCTTAGAGGGATAAAAGAAGTAGACGCCAGGACAAGTCTTGGGTAAAAGAGGTACGTGATGAGTAAAAGGCTTGAAGCGGTTTATGAGAATGGTGTATTACGTCTGCTGGAACCGCTTGACCTCCGTGAGCACGAGCGCGTCACCTTAATCGTGTCTAAGTTGCCAGCAATCCCTTCGGAGGAGGAATGGCTAGTTGTCGAATGCTTGCAACTCTATGCCGCCGAGGTGGATGAGAGCATAAGCCTCGAGGCGGTGAGGAAAGCTCTCTCGAAGATTCCTGGCTCGCTGACAGTGGTTCGACTTTGCTCACCACAGGCGGACTTTGTCGCAGAACGAGAAGAACACTAGATGGAGTTAGTTTTTTGACATTTGTCATTATAGGAAGGTAGAATCTGTGTAGTTAATTGAGTCAAAATAAGGAAAATAAGATGCCTACGTTAGACCTATCTAAAGAGATACTCGAATTTTTCGATTATGTTGAAGGAGATACACCGGGAGAAAAAATACTCAAATTGATAAAGTCTGATCTGGCTAGGCGTCTCCGGGAATGTGAAGAGGAAATTTACAAGTTTGAGGTAAAATATGGGAGCACCTTTAATGAATTTGCAGATGCCTGGGAGAGAGGAGAAATAGAGAACAAGTACTCTCATCGGGTAGAGAGGCATTACATGGTCTGGGAAGGATTAGAGGCTGAGAAGAAAAAATGGCTTGAACTACTTAAAAACCTAGAGTAGAAAGGTGCCTTTTTGGATTTAAATCGCTTCTTAGAAGAGATAAATAACGCCTCTAAGAAATTCTTCCCTCTAGTTACGCTTCAATACAATATAGTTCGAAATACTCACCTATATGTTCGAATTACTTTTCAACAAGATTTACTGATAGACATTTATGCTAACTGTGAGACTGAAAGGAAAGATTTTGCACTGATACATAAGAACGAGAGGATTTATGGAATTGATAATCTGAAGGGATGGCACTATCATCCCTTTGGGGAGGCAGGAAAGCATGTGCCGTGTGAAGAGCCATCGGTAGAAGAAGTATTTGAGAATATGAAAAATATTATTGAGGTTTTAACAAAGGGATGAAGCTATTTGATAAATGTCCTGTGTGTGGAGGGGAAATCGTCGAAAAGGAAGTTGATAAGCTCCTATGAGGTGGAACTAACACGGCAGTTCTTAGGGTTATGGCTTGAGGTATGTCTAAAATGTGGTAAGAGATTCTACGCACCCGATACTGTAAGGAAATTTGACGAGATTAGAAGAAAGCTTGAGAGAGAAGAGTTAGAAGGACTCGTTCTTATCGGAAAGACATTTAAGGTTGCTTGACCGTTTTAAAGTTACTTAATTGTATAACTCTTATGCTCTCTATTTCCTTGAAATCCAGATCGTTTGTAAGAAAAGTTCTCACCTTCCTCAAAACTCCTACAGCTATCTGAGTGAAGTCGGGGACTTTGCTTGTTATAGCTTTTAACTCACCTCTTTCTACATTCTCAAAAATTTTACAGTATCTACGTAATTTTCATCTTCCTCAGAAGTAAAGTAGGGAGAAAAAATTTTCCTTGACAATAACCTATTCTTTGTAAGACAATGGCACTAGGAAAGGCTTAGATATAAACAAGTTTATTTAAAATGGGAATTTTCGGTTAAACAAGGATTCATAGATGAAACTATGAATCCTTTGGATGTGGTCAAGCTCACAGCATTGATGGAACTCACAAGCGGTAGACCCGAAATTACAGTTGGGTTAATAGATGGCCCCATCATAATTAACCATCCCAGCCTTACAGGTGAAAATATCCGCGAGGTTCCTGGAAAACTGGATGGGACATACACCGTAGCAAGCAGTGCTGCCTGTATGCATGGGACGTTTGTGGCAGGCATCTTGTGCGGTAGGAGGGGTTCTCTAGCTCCGGCAATCTGTCCTGATTGCACACTGCTTGTACGTCCCATTTTTTCAGAGAGGGCATCGGGAAACAGACAGACCTGGGGTGAGCCCGCTAAATCCCTGCCAAGCGCAACCCCAGAGGAGCTTGCAGGGGCAATCATAGAGACCATTGATGCAGGTGCGCGTGTAATAAACCTAAGCGCTGCACTTGCACAACCATCATCTAAAGGTGAGCGCGAATTAGAAAAGGCTCTAGATTATGCTGCAAGGGGTGGTGTTATTGTTGTTGCGGCGGCTGGGAATCAGGGGACTATCGGAAGTTCTGCCGTTACCGGTCACACGTGGGTTATTCCGGTTGTTGCCTGCGACCTTCAAGGTAGACCGATTAACTACTCGAACCTAGGAAGTTCTATCGGAAAGCGAGGTCTAAGCGCTCCCGGCGACAACATTACCAGCCTCGGGGCTAATGGCAAGTCGCTCACATTTGGAGAAACTAGTGCTGCAGCCCCATTTGTAACAGGTGCCATTGCGCTTTTGTGGTCGGAGTTTCCGTTCTTGGTTACAAAGATGTCACCTTACTACGACCGGTGAATACAAAAAAAGGAGTTGAATGAAATGAACAAGGTGCCAGGATTTAAAGCGGAGGCCAGCTTAGGCAGGCAAATAAAGCGTTACGGCATTGACAATAAAGGCGTAAAGATAAACCTACGCTCCAAACAAGATCCGGTATTGCCGCAACAACTCAGCGTCCCGGTTTACGGCAATTACTGCGGGCCCGGATTCGGTGATCCAACCGGAAATACACCGCCCATAGACGCAGTCGATGCAGTATGTAGGGAACATGACCTCTGCTACGGTCGCCGCGGATATCTTGATTGCCAATGTGATCGTAACTTGATTGCATATATGCCGGGCGCTATAGCACGCACATCGAGCGTATCGGGACAGATCGCCGGAACTGCAATTATGACATTTTTCTCTACTACTCCCTGCCTCTGCAGAAATAGAATTTGTGTTCCGATTCCCTTTGTCGGTGCGTCCTGTTCCACTGTGACGCTACCCGGATATGGGGGCATCTGTTTTGTTTAGGGTCATCAATTTGCAATCTTAGCTGCTAATATGGCATTATTAGGACGGCCGAAGTTAAATCTAGGCTAAAAGGAGGCAACCAAGATGAGAATATCTACACTTCCAGGGTTTACAGCGGAGGTATCGCTATATAAAACAAGAGGTTACTACCAACAGAGATCCTCACGTTCACTATTGCCGGGAGATGTGGTTAGTCCGCAATTTTTGGACCAACTCCTTCAGTGGCTTTTTAGTAGGCCTGTGGGGAACGGAGGTGCTGACCAACCCCCACCACCCTCCGGTAGTAATCTCCCCAGAGGGAGCCGGTGCGAGAGTAATAATCAGTGTAGCAGCGGTAGGTGTGCAAAGAAATGTTCCCCGGTGACGGATTGCTGGCCGTTTTCATGGGGGCCTTTCTGTGATACCTATGATATTTGTACGGTAGATAAGTTTTGCCAATAACTTAAATATCGCGGAAAATTTATAGCCAGCTCAAGTTGGGCTACGATCATAGCCCAACTACAGGTTTGACTGTTAATAGTGTAGATAACACACTTAGAAAGTATTGTATGTTTCTCTAAGTGCACGGCGCTTAATCTTCCCATTTGCGGTCTTAGGAAGTGATTCAAGGAAGATTATTTCCCGGGGACATTTGTATCTGGCAAGACGTTTAAGAGTGTAGTCTAAAAGCTCTTCTTTTAGCTTTTCCATTTCCGGCATGGTTTCTTTAAGCACTACAAAAGCCGTTGTAATTGTTTTATCTTCTCCGACATCGATACCGGTCACCGCGCATTCATGGACTATTGGATGTTCACCTAAAACCCTCTCTACCTCGAATGGCGAAACCCTATACCCAAATGTGGTGATTATGTCGTCTTCTCTTCCCACAAGCCAGAAGTAGCCGTCCTCGTCCTTGTAAAAGTAATCCCCGCTTACAAACCATTCACCTAGAAACATCTTCTCGGTTTCCTCCGGACGCTGCCAGTATCGAAGCATTATTCCGGGGTCATTCTTCGGAGTAGCTAGAACCCCGCTCTCTCCAATGCCGACCTCATGGCCGTACTGGTCAACGAGGGTAGAGCGGTGCCCCGGCTGCGGCTTTCCTGGAGACCCCGGTTTTATCGGCATACCCGGCATGTTTGAGAGATAGTAACTGAACTCGCTCATGCCCAGGCCATCGTAGAGTTCTACCCCTAGTTTGCTTTCCCATGAGTGAAAGAGTTCTTCGCTCAGGTGCTCTCCGGCGCTAAGGGCGTGATGAAGACTGGCAAGGTCGGGACTAACCTCGTCTGCGGTGCGAAGCATCTGCCTATAAACACTAGGCACGGCCATAAATACGTTAACCCTGTACTTGGCTATTAGCTCAAAAAATTTTTTGGGGTTGTGCTCTCCTCCATAGATCACCGTGGAGCAACCGTGCCGCCATGGGTCAAGGCATCCCGTGCCCAGGGTGTAAGTCCAGTTTAATTTTCCGGCATGCATGACCGTATAGTGCGGTTTCAAGGCCTGCCAGTAAAGAGCGGAAGGGTCGCGCCCGATCAGTGCCCGTTGCGCATGAACGACACCCTTTGGAAACCCGGTCGTCCCGGATGTATAACAAATATAGGCTACGTCATCCGCTTTTGTCTCCGGGACATCCAATCCTTCTGGACTCTTCCTTATTAATTCGTTTAAATCTATGCAACCCGAAGGTGTGGGTCGGCCCACGATAAGAACGTCTCTGAAACGTTCATGCCGGCCTCGATTCTCTTCCACCGCTTCGTATAACCCTGAAGTGGTAACAATACATCTAGCTCCGCTGTCGTCCAGCAGAAAACCGATCTCTTCGGCAGTAAGCATCGAGCTTGTGGGAATGGGGACTGCGCCAATTTTTATCGCCCCCAGAAAAACCAGGGGAAATTCAGGAAGGTTCGGTAGTCGAATAAGGAGACGGTCGCCTTTTTGGAACCCGAGAGAAAGTAGGGCATTTCCTATCTTGTTGGTAATAACCGAAAGGTCGGTAAACGTGAATCTCCTGGTTTCTCCCTCTTCATCCTCCCAGTATAGTGCGATTTTATTCCGGTGCGATTCTGTCCTGACATGTTTGTCGGTACAGTCACGCCCTATATTGTAGTATTTGGGTATTTGCCATTTCCAAGAGCGGCAGAGTTTTTCGTAGTCAAATTTCATTAAGTGCTTACCCAGCGAGTTTACCCCTAGAAAATTACATTGGTAATCGGAAATTTCAATCTTTGGTGAAGCTCCTGAGCTTGGGTAATTTGTTATTCGGAGGGATCATTTCTTACCCTGCCATTTTCAGCCCTGACCGGTCCTGAACCTATTTGTTAAATAACCTCTTACCCCCTTGTATTCTCCCCTAATTTGACTCCTAAGGGCAGCCCCTTCGAGCATGCTCAGGGCGGGTCTATAGGTGGGATTAAAGAGTGAGGATGTCATTTCGAACGAACGTGAGAAATCTTAAGGTATTGGTTAGGAAGATAAGTAAGCTATTACTTAAGATTCCTGGCAAGCTCCCTCACGTTAGTTCGGGACAAGACTCGGAATGACAAAATCGACATACTTCAACCCTTCGACCGTGCTTGATATAGCCCTTTCGACTGGGCTTAGGACAGGCTTATTGAGACGAGAATTAAAGAGGGGTTGCTTTTTCCTATTCCGTCATTGAAGTACTTTCATTACCTTCAGGCCAAGCTAATAAAAACATCTTGACCCGGGAGCGAGGATAATTAACCACCTTTAAGACGAGATTAAAGCATATTTGACTGTCCGGTACTTCAAGCTTTCTTAGCCAGCCAGCGCCGTGTTCGATGGGGCGAGGAACGGCGCCGGCCAGGAGGTTTGGAGAGTATGTAGTTGCCTTAGTTCTGATTTATCATCCCTGTCTTACGTAAGTACTAGACGAAAAGTTCATGGATATTTCCCTCTGATGAATTTAACTTGAGAATTCGCTGTGGCTTGCCACAGAGTTTCCGCTGATTGCGAGGAGTCCTTCGATTTCCTCAGGATAGACTCCGCGACGAAGCAATGTGACAAAAGGTTTCCCAAAAACTAAGATTTCTCCCTTCGAAATGACAGAACCCTATTTGCGTTTCCGAGACTGCAAAACCGCTTTTGTCATTCCGAACAAACGTGAGGAATCTAAACATATTGCATCGCAACTCTCGCAATGTCGCGTTAGAGTACATGCGTATGTATTGATACACTGCGGCTTGCCGCGGGGTGCTTCATTCTTAGAACTAATCCTGTCTTCTGATGAAAATATTGAGTAGAGGGATGAAACATAATCGCTACTTGAATCTACCCTTCAGACAGCCACTCTATAAAGTCGGAGTAGGAGTTAAAGGAATGATTCATATAATCGGAGAAGGATATAACGTTTATTTTTCTTATTCTGCCCTCAAGCTCCTGGAAGATGGTTTGAGGGTTAAGGTCTCTGAATTGAGAGATTCCCCAGGCCTTGAACAACTCTTCTTGCCCGTCTCTCACATTTAATTGCCCATTACTCGAAAGGGTGATGTAATCGTTCATGTCCTTAAAGTGGAAAAATACCCTCAGCTTGGTGTCTTTTTCGGCGAGGCGTCTGGCGATGTACCTTGGGCTGTATTCGTTTATGTGGTTATATATGGGTACTATGAGTGTTTCAGGCTGGCTTACGCCCAGCTTTTTTTGTATCCACCTGCATATTGCTTTTATATCCGCTGTTGCGCCGTTCCTTTCCAGGTTTTGAGCTGTAGCCATGGAAAAGCCTCCTATCCTTAGCCGGTTTTTGAAAATTCATGTTCTGAAGAATTATTAGGGCCTTGCTGCCTGGCCCGCACTAGGAGCTGGTACCTGCTTTGGACCTGTAGTTTCGTAAAAATATTGGTCAGGTTTGCCTTCACCGTTTTTTCCCTTATGGAGAGTCTTTGAGCAATTCTTTTGTTGCTCATGCCGATTTTGATTAAATTAACTATGTCTGCTTCCCTGTTTGTAAGCCTATTTTTGTCATGGCCCGAGTAATCTTTCCTGTCTTGAGCACCTTCATTACTCCGGCTGTTTTTTCTCACGCTCTCGATTAATTCTTTGGAGCCTGCTTCCCTGCTTATATATACGATGTTTCGTGAAAAATGTTTTTCCCCCCTATAGGTGTCGAATAAGATAAACCGGGTAGTGCAATTTTTATTAATCAAGGAATTCAGTTGATCCTGGATGCTAAACTCCGGGGTTCTATTGTCGATAAATATAAAGTCCGGTTTTATCTCTTTAATACATTTCTTGACCTCTTTTGAATCGATAACCTCGGCAACTATCTTTATGTCGCCCTCATCCTGGAGAATCCTTTTTATTCCTTGGAGAAAAAACTGGGAGCGCGATGCTAAGGCTATTTGTATCGGATTATTCGATTCTCTCACCACGGTACCTCCTTTTTCATGCTAAAATGGAAATTCGGGTTTTTAATCATGTCTGAATCCATCCGGTTTTAATAACCTTTATTCCTCGTTCTCTTGTTCGAATATAGACGAAAAGCTTGAGAAAATTCCCCCTTTTAATTACGACCGTATGGTATTAAAATCTTTTTCAAAATCGAGGACGGATGGTGGTCTGCGAATTTGGCCGAGATTATCAGATGGAGGATTGATAAGCTTCCAGCCCCGGCTTTTAATCAGCGAATTAGCAGATTAACCCCGTAGATAGCTACTTTTTCCCGACCATAAAATGGATAATAGGACCTTAACTGATGAGGACATACTGGTAGTTCGGTCTATGTGTAGAAGGAGCTTTTCTAACAACCCCGACCTGGCCAATGATTGTTTCCTGTACGTGTGGGAGAAGCTACATGAGGATAATAGCCGGAGGATAGGCTCCTTCCGCGGGGAGGCGAGCTTTAAGACATTTCTCCAGAGCGTTACCGGGAAGCTCATCATTGATTTTAGGAGAAGTCAATTCGGATATAAGGTCTTACCCAAGTATTACTGGGCGTTCGACGAGATAAACCGTCATGTTTTTAAACTCTTCTTTTATCACAATTTGTCTCCCGGCTGGGTAGAGAATTCCATTCAAGCGGAGTTTAAAATCCCCCCGGAGGAGGCTCAAATAAGGGTTGATGAAGTGGAAAAAAGGATAAGGGAGAGTAGGGTGAATATGGATGAGATCGATGAAAAGCGAACCGTTTTTCTCGGGGAACAGGTAGATGGTATTGCCTCCGAGGGTAGGGGGGCAAATCCGGAGGAGAGTCTGATAACCACCGAGGCCAAAGAGAAAAAGGAGATGGTGTTGAAAGTGCTCAGGGAGGAGGTTCACAGGCTCGAAGAGGAGGATATTCTGATACTACAGCTCTATTTCGAGCAAGATTTGAGCGCAAGGGAGATATCCGGGGCTATTCCCGGGCTTGACCAGAAAAAGGTGTACAAAAGAATAGAAAAGATACTGAAGAGCCTGGGGAAATACATGAGAGAAAAGGGGATAACCAACGACGATATCAAGGAGATATTTGAACAAACGCTATGAGTTTATTGGGTTAGCTTCACCTTCAATAAACCATCGCTGTAAAGTATTAAGGTTATCTTCTCATTCTCCTTTAAGTCCTTTAGAGACTTAAGCCTCTCTTCCACCACTATATCCGATACCTCAGAGTGAGGAGGCAGCTCTTTGGCAAGGTTATTTTTTAATTCCCCCTGGTCGCCCTCTTGGATAATTCTCAAGAGGCCAGGGGTTAAATCAACCTGGTTTACGCTGACTAAATCTCCACCCCTGTATCTTTCTTCGGTGTCAGGAAAATTGGACGATTTTAGATAAACGTTCAGGGTTATAGCCGCCAGGAAGAGTATTACGATGGCTACGGGCGCTATGACCAGCGGACGGCCGAAAAAAGTCAGTAATTTCTCTAGGATGTTTTCCTCTCTGGCGGTTTCGAGAGCCAAGTTCGAGACGGCCAGTCTGTCCCGGCAGGCAGGGCAGGAAATAAAGTGGGAGATGAGGGTCTTTTTCCTCTCTCGGTTTAACTTTCTGTCCAGGTATAAGGCGAATTCCTCGTCAGAAGGGCATTCTCCCCCTTTTCTTTCAATCAGGGATATCGCCACCGCACCCAATATTTCATCTTCTTTTTCTAATTTCATAAAGTAATCTCCGAAAAATTCGATACTTAAACTAACACATATTAGTATAGACGAAAAGCCTGGGGAACTTCCCCGTTTAATTTCGGATTTCGGATTGCAGATTGCGGACGGAAGAAATACTTAAATCCGCATTCCGAAATCCGAAATTGTCAACCTACTCCCATACCCCCATAAGAATAAAGGGCGCCCAGTAGAATGGCTGGCCGTATTTATCCGGCCTCTTAAGCATCTCTAACTGTGCCCTTCTCAACGCCTCGTAATCGAATCTGCCCTCTTTCTTTAAATTCTCATAAAAATCCTCCATCAGCTCAAATGTAGCTTTGTCCTCTATCCTCCAGAGGGTGGCAATAACCGATGGGGTGCCTACCATGCTGAAAGCGAGAGCTATACTGTTTAGCTCCTCGGCAGCATGGCCGTCTTCGTCACTTACAACCGCCGCCTGGCACGCGGAGAGCACCACAAGATGGGTGTTCTCGGCAGGGGGCAGCCCGGTAATGTCTTTCAGGGTAAGACTGCCCGTGCCTAAAGGGGCCAAGAGTATTGACGGCGTTCCTTTGACGACTGCATGCGTGGCCATATGGATTATGTCATTCACCCCCCAGTTGCTCTCGAAATTATATTTGGTAGCATCCTTTCCCAGGAACACGGTGGCGTTTGGAAAGAGTGTTTTTATGGCTTTAACTTCCTCCTGGGAATAGGGAAGGGCGAGGTCCGGTTCCCCAAGGTCCGGGTTGCCAAAGGCAACCAGACTCTCGATTCCTCTTTTACGGCCGTTTCCCAGGACTACGTCCAGGTAATTGGCGGAGGCGGAAACAATATAGACGAGCTTCTTCCTTTCTATGAGAAATTCCAACGTGCCGTCATCCCTTTCTTTTGCCAAGGCGTTGAATGGGAGGTAATGGAGCGAGCCGAAGGGAATCACGGCTATGGTTTCGGCCGGGGCAATCTCAGCCTCGATTGGCTCTATGAGGTAGGCGTAGAGGGTCGATGATGTCTTCTTGAGCGGTTTTATAGCCTGTTCGTATTCCTCACTCTGGTCATCCCGCCAGCGGTTGCTGGGTATGGATTTATTAAGCTCTATCAGGTCTCTAAACAGTTTGACCAATTCTGCAAGTTCCTCTTTCTTCGCAGAAACGGTCTTGACCTTCAGGTCCCTGTCGCTCATGAGAAATATGTAGGTCTCTTTATCGGTGATAAAGTACTCTACAAAGATAACGTCTCCGGGGAGCCTATTCTTTTTTACCAGTTCGGCAACGTCTTCCGGTTTTATACTGAGCAGGCCGTACAGCTTGGGATTTTCGGACTCTAAAGCAGAATTTATTCTCATAAATTCTTCCCTAGTCCTGGCCAATGTTTTTACTAAATTGTCTATCTTCTCCGGGTTAGGCAATGCCTTTGCTCTTTCCCTCACCAACTGGTAGTTTATGGAAGCCTCTTTTCTGAAAAGCTCATCAAATCTTTCAAGGAGTCCCCTGGTTCTCTCGTCAAAAGAGCTGATACCGCTCCTTAGAAACGTGTCCCGGAGGTTCTTTGACCTGCTCCTTTCTATATACTCGAGCGCTTCCTCGTCTTTCCCAAGCCGCAGGAGCAATGACACCAGCCTCTCGTAAATCTCCACGTTCACGTCGCTGAAGGTTTGCTCTGCTTCCAGGCCCCCGGCGACGTCCTCTCTAACCGATTCAAATATATCCACGGCCTCCTTGTAGTTTTTTTCTGCGGAAAGAAGGTCCCCTTTTTCTTCTGAATAAAGTCCCCGGCCAAAGAGAGAGATGCGGACCCACTCCCTGTCTCCCAGGTCTTTATAGATGGAGATGGCCTTATCCAGGTTCTCGATCGCAGAATCCCACTGCCCGGTTTCCCCTCTCAGGTAACCGATGTTGTTGTAGCTTCTGGCTATCCGGTCCCTGAACCCAAGCTCTTCAAAGATTCCCAAGGATGATTGGTAAAGATTGAGAGCCTGGTCGTATTTTCCCTGCTTGTATCTCACCTCCCCCATGTAATTCAGGTTGACGGCGGTCATCAGTTGGTTTTTCGATTCCCTGCTCAGGTGGAGAGATTCCTGAATGTATTGAAGAGCTTGGCCGTATCTTCCAGTCTCCTTATACAATTCGCCAATAGTGCTAAGGCTGGTTATGATTGCAGCTTCAACGCCCTCTTTCTTGTTGATTTTCAGCGCGGCAAGGTAATTGGCTAAAGCCTTATCGAATTCACCCTGCTCTCTGTAGACGACGCCGGTTAGGTTTAGGGCTTCCGCTTTCAGGTTTTCATTTTTTACCCTATCCGCAATCTGAAGTGCTTGGTTTAGGTAATCAATAGATTTTTCGTAGTTTCTCAGGCGAAAATCGATAGCGGCAAGATTTATCAGTGTTCTTGCCGTTTGGGTCGGGACGTCGGTGCTCCGGCTAATCTGAAGGGCCCGGTTTAGAAGATTTATAGATTCCTGGTAGTCGCCCAGGTAGCCGTGGAGATTGGCGAGGTTATTCAGGTTGTGAACTACTCCGGCTTTATCATTCATGTCCTTTTGCAGTTCGATGGCCTGATTGAAGTGAAGGATCGCCTCGTCGTATTTTCCTATATCCGTGTAAATACTTCCCATGTAACTGTAGTCATTAACCAGTCCCGGCTTGTTATCTAAAACCCTGTTTATCTTCAGTGATTGGTTGTAGTAGGAAAGTGCAGCATCAAAGAGCTTTTTCTCGAAGAGGTCGAAGCCGCCTTTGGATAATATGTCCGCAATCCTAATTTTATCCTGGGGCAAGCTGGTCTCTGCCTCCGCCGCAGAGAATTTTCCCAGGGCTTCATCATATCTTCCCCGGTCGTACAATTTCCCGCCTTCGGTGATTAACCGTACTGCTCCTTCGTCCTGAACTTTAATATCCGCTTTTTTTATCGTTACGCACGAGGGTAGAGATAAAGTAATCAGCATTATGACTAGATAGGAATTAATGCTCTTTTGATGAAGGAAAGAAAAATCAATCATTTTTTTCTGATGGTTTAAAAGGATGGCTAAAGTATGAAATAGTATTGCGATTGCCAGAATTTAGTTTAATGCAATTTAATCGAAAAGATATCATCCTGACCCAGTTTCACCATCAAAACCTGCTTGTTTTTCTCCTTCTTAGACGAAAAGTTGAGACAAGTTTCCTAAGTTTGGCATTGTCTTAACTACTTCCCGCCGCATTTATAGTAACACCATACCCCTATGTCAATCCAGGTTTGAGGGATGCCCTTTGCTTTCAGTGCTGCCTTGAGCGCTGATGCCGAGGTAGCCTTTACTGCCTCGTCTGCAATGGTGTTTCTATACACCGTGGGAACCCCCTTATATGCCAGCCAATTCATCATGCAGGTTTTGGTAACCATGACCAGTCTCCTCTGTAACTTTTGTAGGGCGTTAGCATTGCAAAAGATGGTTAAAACCTCTATGGCGAATCGGCAACGAATATTCCGAACGGCAATGAAAGCCCGGTGTGAGGACCGGCTAAGCTTCTTAAGGGAGCAACATCCCCTTCCGCCGCCCTGTCGTAAACAGTGATGCTGTTGTTGTTGAAGTTCGTGACGAATATCTCATTGCTCTCCCCATCCACGAATATCCCGGTTGGCCCGTCCAGCCCGGTGTTAAACCCATCTATGGTCCTGGAAGGGGTGGCGTCTCCTTCAGCAGTCCTATTATATACGGTGATCGTAAAAAAGTTAGAAACGAAAATCTCATCATTTTCTCTATCTACAAATATTCCCTGTGGTCCGAGGAGGCCGGTATTATCCCCGCCTATAATCCGCAAAGGGCTTACGTCTCCTTCAGCCGTCCTGTCGTAGACAGTGATGGTGTCGTTGCCCAGGTTTGTGACGAATATCTCGTTACTTTCTATATCGACGTATATACCCCGGGGAGAGGATAATCCGGTGTTTCCACCGAATATCGTCCTTAAAGGTTTGTTATCTCTCATTCCATACACAGTGACAGTGTCGGCGGCGTTGGTTAAAACGAATATCTCCTCATTCTTAGTATCCACAAAAATTCCCTGCGGGGATAAAAGCCCTTGAGGTATGGTTTTTAGTGGTGCAACATTCCCTTCGTCAATTATTCCGTGCACGGTGACCTGCTGGCTGAAAAAGTTACTGGTAAATATTTCCTTGTTCTCCGTATCCACGTATATCCAGTTTGGGTCTAGAAGACCGGTGCGGGATCCTATGATTCTAATTGGAAGCGTGTTTCCCTCCGCCATTCTACCATAAACCGTGATTGTGTCGTTAAGATTAGAAACGAATATCTCGCCGTCCTCGGTATCCACGGATATGCTCAAAGACATCCCCCGGAACGCCCGAAAGCCGGCGTCGTTAGAGTCAAATATGGTAAGCGTTCTCAAAGGTGGTGCGTCCCCCTCGGCTTCTCTTTCATAGACGGTCAGGGTGTTATTAAAGGAGTTAATCACAAATATCTCATTATTATTGACATAGATGCCGGAAGGATTGAAAAGTCCGGTGCTTTCTCCCTCGATGGTTCTTGAAGGAGGTTCATTTCCCTCGGCATCTCTTCCATACACCTTTATCGTGCTCTTGATAGGCCGGGTAATCGGGACTGGTGATGGAAAGTCCGGTAAAACGGCATCAATCACATAGAGCTCTCCATTTTTTGCGTCGACGAATAAACCCAATGTCTCATGGATACCGTTATCGCTTCCATCTAATACAAATAGTGTCCTCAAGGGCGAGGCATCTCCCCCTGCCGACCGTCCGTACACGGTGACGGTGTCGTTCTCGGTGTTGGATACGAAAATCTCATCGTTCTCTGCATCCACGAATATTCCGCTGGGAAAAGAAAGCCCCGTATTTTCTCCTTCTATAGTCCTTGTGGGGAAGACGTTCCCTTGGTCTGTCCTTCCATACACTGTGATTGAAAATAGGTTAGCCACGAAAATTTCATTATTTTGGGTATCGACGAATATCGCTACCGGGCGAAAAAGGAATGTGTTATCTCCACCTATGCTTCTTAAAGGAGCTACATCTCCATCCTCTCCTTTCCTGTATACGGTAATTGTGTTATTCCCGGTGTTGGCCACGAATATTTCATCATTGACTGTGTCAACGTAGACTGCTTGAGGTCTAATGAGCCCGGTATTTGACCCGATTGTTCTTATCGGTGTGGCGTCACCATCATCGTCGGCATTGAAGACGGTTATTTTGTCCCCGCCCGAACTGGCGACGAATATTTTACGACTGACGCTAGGCTTTCCTTCTCCGTCCTCTCCACCATCACAGGCTAAATTAAAAATTAGCGGTAATAGAGCGGCAATGAGAAGAATTAGATGAGGTGACTTTCTATCTATTACATTTGGCAAAACTGATTTCATCGCTTTCCCTTTTTAACGACCTCGATGTTGACGTTAGGATAAGTAGGGGCACATTGCAATGTGCCCCTACAAAATTCATTTTTCATTTTTAATTGGTATCTCCTCGGCCACACTATTGGTCGAAACATCTATCACCGAAACGCTATTGCCGAAGTAGTTAGCCACATAAGCCTTAGTTCCATCATGGGTAATCGCTATCCCCAGCGGCCTCTCTCCGACGTTGATAGTTTCGGTAACCGTGTTACTTGTCGAATCTATCACCGATATAGTATCCCCGGGGGTAGAAACCTTGACCGAGCCCAATAGCTCCTCATTAACAATGTCGAAGTTGGTTACGTATATGGTAGATCCGTCCGGGGTTATGGCTACGCCGGCCGGCCCAAGACCTAGAAAACCATCTCCGAGGTTCACTTCACCGATCAATATGTTATTTATTACATCTATGACCGACACCTTATTTCCAGCGGCGAAGTCGCTAAAAGAAGTAATGCCGCCGAAGTTGGCCACATAAGCCCTGGTTCCGTCCGGGGTTATGGCTATGCCCAGGGGACCAATTCCTACCGGTATCTCAGCGATTACTGAATTAGTTGCGGTATCTATTACCGATACCGTGCTTCTAGCGCTGGAATCGGGAGGATCCTCGACGCCGCCCAGGTTGGTGACATAAACCTGTGAGCCGTCGGGCGTTATGGCTATTCCGGCAGGCCCATTACCGACACCGATGCTTTGTGTAACGGTATTGCTAGTAAGGTCGATCACCGACACGGTATTGCCGACTGAATTGCTACTGCCAAAATTAGCCACATAGGCTTTAGAGCCGTCGGGGCTTATGGCAATAGCCATCGGGCCGGTTCCGACAGTTAAGTCGGCAATCAGCGTGTTCGTCTCAATCTCTATCACCGATATGGTATTTCCAGGCTCGGATATACTCCCGTAATTAGCAACCAGCAGTTTTGAACCATCCGGGGTTATGGCCAGCGCAGCAGGCCCAATGCCTACTTCGACTTCATCAACGACTGTGTTTGTTTCGGTATTTATTACTGATATGGTATTGCCTGGACTGTCCGGGTTATTAAAGTTGCTCACGTAGACCTTGGTGCCGTCGGGCGTTATCGCTATGGCCGCCGGTCCTGTCCCCGACGGTATTACCGAAATAACCTCGTCTGTAGTTGTGTCGACCACAAATACGGTGCTGCCGTTGGAGCTGGGCACGTACACCTTGGAGCCGTCTGATGTTATGGCCAGGCCGAGCGGCCCAAATCCGACCGGAATCGTGGCAATAACCTCATCCATCGATACGTTTATTACCGATACGGTGTCCGGACTGTCCGGGTCGGCTATGCCGCAATTACAGTTTCCTACATAGGCTTTAGAGCTATCCGCCGTTATCCCTATGGACACCGGAATATTGCCGACCGGAATTGTGTTGACAACGGCGTCGTTTGATACATCTATCACCGAGACCGAGTCGCTACTTAAGCTGGTGATGTAAGCCTTCGAGCCGTCGGGTGTTATTGCTACAATCAAGGGCTCTGTCCCTGCTGGAATGGTGGTGATAACCCGGTTGCTGGACGTGTCTATCACCGACACGGAATCGCTTAGATTGTTGGCCACATAGACCTTGGAACCGTCGGGAGTAATAGCTATCCCCGCTGGGTTAAACCCGACGTTTATCGTATCCATTACCTCGTCGGTTGAAGTATCGATCACCGAGACGGTGCTGCTGATGGTGTTGCTTACGTAGACTCTTGAGCCATTCGGGGTTATTGCTAACGCCCCGGGATTAATTCCCACAATTACCGTGGCGATAACCTGGTCTGTGGCCACATCTATCACCGAGACGGTGTTATCGGAGGCGGAGAATCCGGAGTTTGCCACATAGGCTTTAGAGCCGTCCGGGGTTATGGCTATTGCTCCCGGGTTAATCCCCACTCTAACCGTGGCGACGACGGCGTCCGTTTCAGCATCTATCACCGAGACGGTGTTTCCCGGCTGGAAAAGGTTTCCGAAATTGGCCACATAGACCTTGGTCCCGTCTGGTGTTATGGCCAATGAGAAAGGATTTCTACCAACCGGTATCGTTGCCGTTATTCTATCCTTTGCTGTATCTATCACCGATACCGAGTCGCTTCTTAGGTTGGTGACGTAAACCTTGGAGTTATCGGGCGTCACTGCAGCGACCTGGGGCTCGGAGAAGAATCGGACAAGCGGGTGGCTGGATGTTGCCACCAGTTGCCTTGCTCCGGGAACTATGAACGCCGGAACAATGGGCAGTCCGCCAGGCCCGCCGGATAGGAGAAATACTAAAAAAGCGCTGGTGCAGGAGGTTAAAAGAAGTGAGATAAAGATTAATTTTAAAGGTCTCTCTCTGATTCCAGCAATTTTATTTGCCACTTCTGTCTCCTAGGTTTTTAGAGGAAAGCAGAAATACGGTGTTCTTCGATATTGGTTAAACTGGTAAAACCTTCGGTAAAGAAAATTACGTTCGGGCAGGTGTCCGTAGCCGCGGAGGGCTGACGATAATTTAGGCTGAATATCACGACCTCCATCCTTTTTCGATAGCTCATTTTATTACATTATTAAGAAGGGTTCAAGAAAAGTCCTCTCGTAAACATTTGCGTCGCTAATAATAACCGTTAGGAGCTAAGTATGTGTAGCTGAGATAGGGAGGGTATTGGAGTAATAGACTATTTGCGACTTTCCTAATCGCTTCGCCAATAAAAGGGCACAATCGGCCTTCTTGAAAAGCTCCTCCGCTTGGTCTTTTCCATTGTGCTGGCATATGCCCACGCTCAGGCTCATGCTTATCTCGCCCTTGGGTGTCAAGGCCGGTTGCTCCTTCACCGCGTCACCAATGCGCTCCACTATTTTTCTCGAGGATTTTTCATCAGAATCGAAGAGTAATAATACGAATTCATCTCCTCCCCATCTCCCCAGCCAGTCTCCCTTGCGTATGCCGCCCTGGATTATCTCGACTACATGCTTTAAACAAATATCCCCCACATCGTGGCCGTAACGGTCGTTGATAAGCTTGAATTCGTCGATATCCAGGATTATTAATGAGATTTCTTTTCCGCTTCTCTGAGCACGGGCGATATCTTCCTTAAGCTGCCTCTCTGCAGAGTACCGGTTTTGGATTCCGGTTAGATAGTCCGTCATAGACCTTTTTTCGAGTGACCGGATGTGCCCCTGGAGGTCGAGTATCTTAAATTCAATATCCAGCATTAATCTCTCCAGTTCATCGATCTGGCTGGTGGACAACGTCGGAATCTTTTTATCGTTTATGTACTGGTCGAGGGCGCGAGAGACTACCAATAACGATGAAAGCAGCAATTTCAGCGGGTAAGCGGTGACGGCTAGCCCCAGAAGGGCAAAAGCGAGGCTGATGCCGAAAATCTGAAGCTTTGAAGCCGGGTCGTTCGGGTGAGAAGTTAAAAGATAAAGTACGAAAGCCAGGATGGGGAGATATCCGGCTAGAAATATAAGCAGGGTGATTTTACCGAGGTAGCTCTTGGGCAGGGGTATGTATGATATTAAAGTATGGAATTTGTATGCCGCTGACCCTTTATTTCTGACTATCTTTAGCTCTTCAATCTCCGGGTTATTGTATGTCGACAGCTCTTTACTCTGCACAGATGGCTGTGTATCCGGGCCAGAGACTGACTTAACAACGGAAGAAACCACCTTAGTCTTCATCTCCCATCACCCTCCTTTTTGATCCTTTAGCCAGTCTTAGACGAAAAGTTTCAAAAAATTTCCGCAATAAGGATGATTAAATTGAGAGGATATTACTGATGTCTTACGCTTAGGTTCGGTGGGCAAGGACGGGGGTTAAATTTTCTAGCAAATCAAACTTGTTCAAAATAAGAGATTGCCACGCCGCCAAAAGACGGCGGCTCGCAATGACAGGGACGGTAGGTAATCGCAAGTGGTGAGAGTGGAGACTTGGAATGCTTTTGGGTGTCATTGCGAGGGAGTCCTTCGGCAGGCTCAGGATAAATTCCACGACGAAGCAATCCCTTGAAAAAAGCGAGATTGCTTCGCTGGGATCTGGGGGTAGCGATCAAGAGGGAGGAAGTCAGGGAACTGGAACGTTCGCAATGACATGGAAGGAAGGCAGGCAGGGATAAATTCTTTTAAGAGGTAATCAGACCCGGTTGTCATTCCAGCCGAAGGGAGGAATCTTAGTAATGAAATTGTTTAAGATTCCTCATGTTCATCCGAAATGACACTTCTGTCAGATTCCTAGTAAGCTCCTTCGCATGAGTTTATTCCTTTGTTTTACTCAGGACAAGCTCTAAGCGAAGTCCAAGGGCTCACCATGAAGAAAGAATAGGATAGAGGACAAAAGCAACCAATCCGTTCGTCCTGAGTAGTGGGCTTGTCGAACTATCGAAGGACGAACACCTTATGTGTTAAATTCATACTTCGACAAGCTCAGTATGAGCGGATTTATATCCGTTGGTAAAAAGAGATAATAAACCTATTCAGTCAGGGATAATTCTTGGTAAGATCTCTCCCGCTTTTCCCAAAAGAACCAGGTCGTACTTCTGAGAATGGGTGGACTCCTCCAGGTTT
Source organism: Thermodesulfobacteriota bacterium (assembly GCA_035559815.1). Classification (NCBI taxonomy): domain Bacteria; kingdom Pseudomonadati; phylum Thermodesulfobacteriota; species Thermodesulfobacteriota bacterium. The sequence goes on along the minus strand of DATMAT010000057.1, from coordinate 23,978 downwards.
ACCTCGATTACCGTCTTTCCGATATGCTTAGCTACGAGGCCCATCGAAGCAGCAGGTTCTACCAATCCGGAAGTCCCAATAATAAGCATTACGTCGGAATTCTCGATCGATAAAAGACATGAGTCTATTATTGGTAGTGGAATGTAATCCTCGAACCACACAACGGCAGGCCTTAGTAGTCCTCCGCACTTTTTACAGCGTGGAGGTATCTCGGCTAACGGAACCTCCCGGTTTTCTTCTTCATGTAAACATTCAACACATCTGGTCCGAAAGATGTTGCCGTGTAATTCGATTATATTCTTGTTTCCGGAGACCCGATGAAGGTCGTCCACGTTCTGGGTTATGATGCTAAAATAGGGTTTTATCTTTTCCAGTTTGAAAAGGGCATGATGGGCTGGATTTGGCTTTTTCGTGGATATGAGTTCCCTTAAGCCGTTATACCATTCCCACACATACTGGGGATTCCGTCTAAAGCCGTCGGCGGTATCCACATCTACAGGGTTATATTTCTTCCAGAGGCCGTCTTCTCCGCGAAAGGTGGGAATACCGCTTTCCGCGGAAATACCCGCACCGGTGAGGACGGTAATCCCACGTGCGTTTCTAAGTATTTCTTTTGCCTTTTGAATTTCCTCTTCCATCACTGCTTTCCAAAATAATTAGAAACTAACGATTCATACTCGTAAAACAAGGCCTTTAGATAATAACAGCATCTTTTTAAAATCAGGTTACCCTCTTTTTTGTTTGCTATGCAAACGCTGTCCTAACCCTGTTAGTTCAAATAGTTTTTCTATCCCCCCTTGTGTTTCCCCCCTCGGTAAGGGGAAAATTAAAGAGGGGTTGCTTCTTATTTATACGTCATTGAAGTCCTTTGATTACCATCAGGCCAACTCTGACAATCAATCTCTTATTATGAACAATTTTGCTTTTCTATATCGATAAATAATATCTTAGAAAATTTAACTTAGGCAAACAATCGAATTCAGACCTTCTAGTACTATAGAGACGCAAAATGTTGCGTCTCTACATAAGGAACAATCTAGGGCAGGGATATGAATTCACCACAGCTTGGACAGCCATTCTTTAGCATATTTAATTTCGTCGGATCCCAGATCGTGTCCCCTTTTTTGCCAAAGAAATGTGACATTCGCCCCGGCGTTCTGAAGTAGCTCGGACAATCTTTCCGACTCTTCTTCGCTAACAATGGGATCATGTATTCCGGCGGATATGAGGACAGGGATTCTAGCGAGGTCGGGCATTATCCGGGGCATGAAGGGCACCATGGGGCGAAACAAGACTGCCCCGGCTAGGAGTTTCGGATGCAGCAATAAAATGCTGACGGCAATATTGGCTCCATTCGAATATCCAACCGCTACGAGCCTACTCAGGTCGAAATCGTAAACGACGGATGAAGCCTCGATAAACTCGGCCAGTTCGTGAGTACGGAAGACCAGGTCTTCGAGGTCAAAAACCCCTTCGGCAAAACGCCTGAAGAACCGAGGCATTCCATTTTCGAGCACCTTGCCTCTCGGACTGAGTAATGCTGATCCCGGAGACAGCGTATTTCCGAGTGAAAGCAAGCTCTCCTCGTTTCCTCCCGTTCCGTGAAGTAGGAGTAAGGTTGTAGACGATTCCGGGTTTTCCGCCGGGACAAAGGAATGAATAAATCCGAGGTCTTTAATAGTCATTTTACTCACTCACGTCGTGCCAATTCTGCACCTTGTCTCCATTCCAGTAGACTGAAGGATCAATCGGGCACCTTGTGTTGTCATTCCCGTCTTCCCGGTTAAACCGGGGGTCAATCGGGTGTCCACCCTTTCTGTCATCCCCGAATGTTCCCCGCTAAATACATGCGGGGACAAGCTTTATCCGGGATCCATAATTAAAGACTGGATTCCCACTCCCCGCTTCCGCGAGGACAAGATTCGTGGGAATGACAAGAAAGGGAAAATTCCCTAAACCGAATAAGATTCCTCACATAGTTTACCCTGAGGAATCGAAGGGTTCGGAATGATGACAGCCATATTTCCTCATCAGAGGTTGAAGTTATAATATCACTCTTCCTCATAGCTTCGGCAAACGCAATGGAGGAAGAATCTGCTCAATCTTCGCCCGATTTGGTTCAAGCCAGGGCGGAAGCTGTAGTTTTGTTCCCAGTTGCTCCGGTGATTCATCTACAGTGAATCCGGGTGGGTCGGTGGCAATCTCAAATAGAACGCCCCCGGGCTCTCGAAAGTAAATCGAGTGAAAATAATTGCGGTTAATAACCGGAGTAACGTTAAACCCTAGCCCGGCAATCTCTTCCCTCAGGGCTTTTTGCTCTTCATGTTTGGCCACTCGCCAGGCAACGTGGTGAACGGTGCCAACGGCTATTCTACCCATAGTTCCGTAGGGAAGACAGAGGACGTCGATGAGAGTGCCGGAACCCCCCGGCCCCGCTTCATATCTAAACCTGTTGCTGGTATCATTGAGATAACGGAAGCCAAGTACTTGAGTTAATAATGATGCAGTGCGCTCGTACCCTTCAACCGTGATAGTCACGCCGTAGAATCCCCTTATAGCGTGTTCTTGGGGAATAGGGCCATCTTTCCATGGGCTACGCTCATCCGCACGGGCATGAGATACCAGCTCAAGAACTAACCCATCCGGGTCAAGGAAGGTGAGCACTTCCTCATCGAAACGGCGGACCGGGTCTTCAAAAGCTATGTCGTTTTGTTTGAATCTTTCTGTCCAGTAGCTGAAAGACCCCTCCGGTACTGAGAATGACGTAACCGTTACCTGCCCGGTGCCTCGTTGTCCCCTGCGTGCTCCCGGCCAAGGGAAAAAAGTCATAATCGTGCCGGGATGGCCAAGCTCGTCTCCGTAATAAAGGTGGTATGTGCCGGGGTCGTCGTAATTAACGGTCTGTTTGACCAGGCGTAAGCCCAGTATTCCGGCATAGAAATCCACGTTCTCCTGCGGCTCGCCGGCTATTGCGGTGACATGATGTATTCCCAGAATTTCTTTACTCATCAGATGATTCCTCCTCTAAATATTTGGTTAACGGCTCTGCGATGAAATGTGAGACAACCGGGGGTTTATTACCGGTGTGATAGGCAAGCGCTTGGTCTAAAATTTCGTGGTCCGAAATGGTTACGCGCTCGTGCTGTCTCAGGTGTTCAATCCAAGATTCGACGATGAAGGTTTCCAAGTACCGCCCCGGGTCTTCCGTGTCCTTGAATAGATTCCAGCGAATAGCGCCGTCTCTCAGACGTATTGCGCTCACCGCCTTCATTACTCTTGCAAAATCACGAGACCTTGCCGGGTCGATTCGATAATCAATCGTTACAAGCACCGGTCCATGGTCTGGTTCCACTTTATGAACCATTGTCGGCGCAGGCCAGCGCTTTGTAGGAGAAAGGTCTAGCCCCTCGAATTTTATCAGACGGTAGCGGCGAGTGAGGGCAAGTCCAAGGGCGAGCCCTATAGAGGAAATTACGAATGTGTTCGAAATCCCCAGATGCGTTGCCGTAATGCCCCAGACTGTACTCGCCCCGGCAAAACCCCCAAAGAAAACAAGGAGGTATACGGACAAGGCCCTGGCCCTAACCCAAGAGGGAACGGACGCCTGCACCGCAGTGTTGAAGCTGGATAGAAGCGTCAGCCACATGGCTCCCCCGACTAATGTAACAGCGCACAAGAGACTAAAAATACGGAGGTAGGCAAACGAAAGGAGCACCAGGGCGAACAGGATCGTCGCACCAGCAACAACCGTATCTATCGAAATTCTTCTTCTAAAAGCGGGCAAGACGGTTGCCCCAAGCACCGCACCCACTCCAAAGGAGGTAAGAAGCATTCCATATCCGGCTGGGCCGCGTCCCAGTTCTATTCTGGCAACAAGGGGCATGAGCGCCCACATGGCACTGGCGAAGATTATAAAAACTCCACTCCTAACCAGGACCGAGCGAAGGGCCTCTGATTGGCGTACATAACGAAGCCCGGCCCGCATTGCCCCGAATAAACGTTCGGAGGGCAATGCGCTATCACTAGGCTTACGGCGCCAGCGATAAAGAACAACTATAACTCCCAGAAACGTGACAGCGTTCAAGATAAACGCTGCGTAGGCTCCGGCAGCGGCGACAATGAGCCCTCCCAGAGCGGGCCCGACAGCGCGAGAAATATTGAACCCGACGCTGTTAAGAGCAACCGCGGCCGGTATTTCTTTAATCGTTACCAGCTCCGGTACTATGGCCTGCCAGGCGGGTGCATTCATGGCTGCGCCCAAACCCAGTAAGAAAGTGAAGGCTAATAGAAGCCACGGGGTAGTAATGCCGAATAGAGTCAATATGCCGAGTCCGGCGGCTACTACTAACATCCATCCCTGGGTAATGAGTAGAAGACGGCGTCGGTCGACTATGTCCGCCAGAGCTCCAGCAGGAAGGGCGAGCATAAACATGGGCAGGGTTGTGGCTACCTCGACCAATGCGACCATTAGGGGTGACGGCGCTAGCGAAGTCATAAGCCATGCTGCCCCCACATCCTGCATCCAAGTACCGATGTTTGATGCAACCGTGGCGATCCACAGTGCTCGAAAAATAGGTTCTTTGAGAGGGGTCCAGGCTGAATTCTCTTTACGCTGCTCGTTCATGCTTTGTGATTTCGTAAGGTAGCTGCCGTCAGCAGTCAAATGAGGATACCATAAAGAATGGTTTAAATTACTTCGATATGGTTATTGGCGGAACGGGAACTCGGGTTAAATCTGTCACCGTCATCTGAAATAGTTGGTAAAGTACCTCAAATGCCTCTCGGTCCCATTTACCGAAGATTCCCTCTTCATCCGGCTTATTTGCTATCGAATACACTTTCCCTCTGAACCCGACCGTCAAGGCTGCATCCAAGGGCTCTCTATTCGTCTCCTTGATATCCAGTGTCTTAGCAGGGTTTCTCAGCACGGGGCCTGTGCGTGCGTCCTTTACTACATCAAATTCTGGACTATCTGCTATACCCCGAGCGATAAATTCTATTATGCCGTTGAAATTTCGAAGCTTGATCCATCCTTGAAAGGGGTAATCCCCTCCGGGATAACCGGGGCGTATGTCAACCAGGATAAAATATCTGGGAAACTGCTGAGCCCTATCTTGTAGTTTGCGTCGCTCTTTGTTAGACAGTTGATCCGGGTCATAATTGGCAATGAGCATTCGGCCCGTTAACTTTTTGCTCAAAATATACGCCTTTCCTTCCTCATCTATTTCCCAACTAAACCCACTTTCCAGGGCATTTATTAAATCTTGTGAACTCGGCGGCTGACCCTTTGGTATCGGCCATTCTTCTTCATATTGAATGGCTCCGACGTCCAGTTTTTGAGATTCGTCGAGGTATGAGAGGTGTAAGACACGGCGACGAAACTCTGTGTATTCTCCCGGGTATCTTGGGTCGTTTCGGTAAATAACTCGTTTACCGTCTTCTTCAAAAAAGATTGCAGTTGCCATAAGTCTTAAAAGGATCCCCATATCAGCTTCCCGATGGAAAAGAAACTCAAACTTTGTCTCGTCTGTCGGGGTAAGAAGACGTTTGGTGAATTCTTCCCCCTGGAACGGAATTATGCTAATCGTCGGATTTTCCGCCGCACTTCCTCCTAAAACGCCAAAGAGAGTGTCTCCCTCTTCGATTACTCCTCCGGTTATACCGGCATTTACCTCGAAGTTGTAAGTGGCGGCGATGTTTGAGACAGAGGTAAAATGGGTGGGGAGATAATGCCTCGCTCGTGCAATATTTAGAAGAAGCATTTTAGATTGCGTCTGGTTAACTGCCTCGTCGTATTGTAAGACCGCTTGGTCTAAAATCACCGGGGAAATGCAACTGGTGAGGCTTAAAATTAAGCAAAGAATCGAGACTATAATTGTCAAGTTAGGCGCTCTGATGAAAAGTGATAATAAATCGGAGTTAGCTGATAACTTTTTGTCGTGATCGAGCATATAACTAGCTGGTTCCTATAAAAGTTGTTCCTGTATTATACAAAATCAATTCACTCCAAGATATTCCAAATGACATTTTCTACTTCTACGTGCCCTGGTGGTCGCAACGATTCTGCAATATTTATGTCTAAAACTTGCACCTTTTTTATCGAAAGAACGGCTGGACGTGACGTATTTTCTAATTTACATAACTGCCAAATTCGGCAACCGGGGACCAAGCCGGACTCACAGGCAGATTCCACGGAGCCAGGTCTTTGAACTCGTCTTTCGCATAGACTAGCTTTCCCCCTACGATAGTCAATACCGATTCAATATTTTTTATTTCCTCCTCGGGAACGGAGAAATAATCCGCCGAGAGAACCGCCAAATCGGCATATTTCCCAACTTCAATCGTTCCCTTTACACCTTCTTCGCCGGAAAACCACGCGCTGCCCTCAGTCATTAGTCTTAATGCTTCGACCCGGCTGAGGCGGTTTTCCTCCGGGTAAATAACCGTTCCCCCCCAGGTCTTGCCAGATGTAATCCAGTATAATGCCAGCCAGGGATTATAGCTTGAAACTCTGGTACAGTCCGTACCCAGTCCTACCGGAATTCCCATGTCTAACATCTTCTTAATTGGTGGAGCATTCTCTCCGGCCTTAGCACCGTACCTTTCCACAAAATGTTCCCCTTGAAACATCATACGATTCTGAACTGCTATACCTCCGCCGAGGGCCTTGACCCTATTTAGATTCCTTTCAGAAATGGTTTCGGCATGGTCGATAGTCCATCTTAAACCGTTAAACGGTGTCTCCTTATTTACCTCCTCAAATACGTTTAAAAAACGTTCGATGGATTCGTCGTAAGTGGCATGGATTCTGAAGGGCCAGCGGTTTTTTACCAGTAGCTGAACTATTGCTTTAAGCTCCCCTTCCATGTTTTCCGAGAGCGTTGGTCTAGGTTCCAGGAAATTCTCAAAATCGGCCGCTGACCAGGTCAGGTTTTCTCCGGCTCCTTCCATTACATATCCGTTTGGGCGAAACATATCGCCATTATGACCGGGTTTAACTATCTTTATCCATTCTTCGTAGTTCTCAAGCTCCCTTCCTTTCTCTTGGGCAAAGAGATAGTAGGAAATACGAATTGTCAACTTACCTTCCTGAGCTAGCCTTTTGGCAACCTGGTAGTCATTGGGGAAATTCTGACCGCCGCCGCCTGCGTCTATAGAACTGGTTAAACCAAACCGGTTGAGCTCACGAAAGAAATGAAGGGTTGAATTAAGCTGGTCTTCCGTAGAGAGGTTTGGCCCCTTGAGAAGCGTTGAATAAAGAATCAGCGCGCTTGGCTTGGCTATGAGAAGCCCTGTAGGGTTTCCATTTTTATCCAGTTGAATCTCTCCTCCGGGGTATTTTGTGTCTTTTGTATAACCCAGCGCCTCAATAGCTGCTTTATTCAAAAACCCTAAAGAATATAAATACATCACAAATACCGGTGTGTCGGGCGCAGCTTCGTTTATCTCTTCAAGTGTTGGCAATCTCTTTTCCTTAAATTGATACTCAGACCACCCGCCTACAACACGAACCCATTGTCCTTCTGGAGTCCGTTTGGCTTGCTCTCTAAGCATCTCAAGCGCTTTATTCAAAGACCTTACTCCATCCCATCTCAGTTCCAGGTTGTAATTTAGACCCCCTCTTATTAAATGGGAGTGGGAGTCGTTTAACCCCGGAATAACGGTCTTCCCTTTTACATCAATCACCTTGGTATCGGGACCTTTATAGTTCAGGATTTCCTGGTCACTTCCGATTGCAATGAATTCGTCCCCTTTGATGGCAACGGCAGAAACGAATTGATTATCTTGGTTAAGCGTAGCAATTTTACCGTTTTTTATTATCGTGTCCGCCCTGGAGGCTGGGGGTTCAGATTGGAATTGATAAAAGAAGAGCAACACAGAGAAAAAAATCATAACTAGAAAAGAAGAGCCGCCTTGAATTAATCTGTTAATTCTTTTGAATGCTCTCATCACATCTGTCTCCTTGTTTTTTAATAGGGGCTCAAAATTTTGAACCCCTAAGCTTCGCCATGGCTGAGAAAAATACTAAAACAACGAGGCATGTGCCCCCATTTTGCACATGACCCTTTCATATTGGTTAGCCTTACTGGTTTTTACCTTCCTCTGCACCGAACATTTCCTTGGCATAAATTATTCCAAGCCCATAACCGCCGCCGTGTTCTTTTGCAATACCAGTAACAGCCGCATAAGTTTCTTGTCTTGCCCAATCCCGTTGTAATTCCAGCATGTACTGAAGCCAGGTAATCGGGATGGCGCCTGCCAGTACCATTCTTTCTATGGCCATGTTATGCGCATCGTCACTTACACCACCGGATGCGTCGGTAACGAAATAAACTTCATAACCTTCATCAATTGCAGAAAGTACCGGGCCAACTCCGCATACCTCAGTCCACAAAGCTGCGATCACCAATTTCTTCTTACCAAACTCTTTTACCTTTTTAACTACCCTATCATCCTCCCAGGTGTTCATTGTGGTCCTGTCTATGGGTTGCTGGTCGGGGAAGACAGCCATGATTTCCGGAAACATAGGGCCGCTAAAGGTTTTTTCTGCTACTGTCGTTAATATAGCCGGAACGTTAAAAACCTTGGCTGCTTTGGCCAGTCCGGTTACGTTATTCCTCAACTCCACGATATCGATTGACTTGGTGGCAAAAGCCATCTGGGGCTGATGGTCGATTAGAATTAATATATGGTTGGTTGGTGTCAGCATTCTGGGAGATGGCTTTTGCGCCCAGGCGCTTGTAGAAACCAGGAAAAGCAAAACAACTAGAAAAAGTTTCGTCTTAATCTCAGGGTATATCATAATACTTTCCTCCTTATGCTAGATATTTTTTTAGCAACTTATTTTATCCTTCGTCGTCTTTGATCTTGCTTGGATACTTCTATGGGGAATCAGCTTTTGTATACAGGCACAGCTTTGTGCTCTGTTTTTGCAATATGCACTTCATTAATATCTGGAGTACTCCGGGTCCAGGTATATGTAGAGACGTTGAATCTTGCCGTTCCTAATCTCAAATACATCGCACCATTTGCTGTCAGTCCATTTTTCTCCGGTCTTTAATTCTCCCTCGCTCGATCCTTCAGCCACGACCATGTCGCCCTGAATTATCCAGTTTAAATAGGCATGATGATGCCTGAACCTTTTCACCTTCGCCGCTAAATCGGAGAAGAGCTTCTTGTATGCATCAGCCCCTACCGCGACGCCCGACCTGGGAAAGAATACCTCGGCATTTTCGTCAAAAAGCTCGAAGAAATCTTCACCTCTATCAAGCCTCTTTAGATACTCCGAAGCTATGGATTTTCTTTCTTCATCAGTCATCTCTTTACTCTCCCTTGCTATTGTTTTTATTTAATCTCAAATGAAAACTTCTATACTTATTCGGATTATTTGTTAAGAGCCTTAGTCTGCTTAGATTTTATATAAGCGGTTTATATTAGTCCAATATATTTTTCGTTATAAATTAAGACTTTAAAAGTATGATATAATGAGGCTATGGAATTGAGACATTTGCGATACTTTGTCGCGGTCGCTGAAGAACTGCATTTTGGTGAGGCTGCTAAAAGACTCCATATTGCCCAACCTCCACTCAGTCAGCAAATACGCCAACTGGAAAAACAATTAGGGGTTGAACTTCTCCGCAGGACTAAACGCAGAATTGAGTTGACTGAGGCGGGACGAGCATTTCTCGATGAAGCGCGGAGGATACTTGAGCGGGTCGAACAGTCTATACGTACCGCTCAGCGTGCAAGCCGTGGAGAAATTGGTGAGCTTACGGTAGGTTTTGAGGGTTTTGCTACATATGATGTAATTCCTAACATTCTAAAGATTTTCAGAGAGCGATTCCCTGATATTCATCTGCAATTAAAAGAAATGACTACCGCTCAACTCATAGAGGCTCTCCATAACAAGGACATTCAAGTTGGTTTTCTTCTTTCACCCATACGGGATGAAGAGCTTTCTTTTGAACCCATACTGGAGGAGTTTATTATCGTAGCACTGCCGGAGAATCACCCTCTTTCAGCAAAACAGAAGATACCTCTTCGAGCATTAAAAAGCGAGCCTTTTGTCTTATTTCCTCGCCATCTAGGTTGTGGTCTTTACAATCAAATCATTGGACTTTGCCAGAATGCCGATTTCACTCCCAACGTAATACAGGAAGCAAACCAGATGCAAACTATACTTGGACTTATTGCAACGGGATTGGGTATATCATTAGTTCCCGAATCGATGAAAGACTTGAAAAGAGAGGGAGTGGTTTATCGCGAGCTGTGGCAGCCAATGAAAAAGATGGAATTAAATGTAGCTTGGAAGCGTGATAATAAGTCTCCTGTTTTGCAAGCATTTCTCAAAGTCGCCAAAGAATTTACACGCCGAGTCTCTGGTAAGAACATTATAAAACGACGAGCCGGGTGATATAAACCTCAACTAAAGTGAGTTTAGACATCTCTTTTTACTGCGCCGTCCATCCCTCATCTATGGTTATTGCCGACCCGGTGATGTTACGGGCCGACTCGCCGGACAAATAAACAACCAGGTCTGCCACCTCTTCCGGTTCGAGCATCCTTTTCATAGGGGCCTCGGCCAGGATTACCTTTTCGAGCACTTCTTCCCTGGGTATGCCGTGGGCCTTGGCTTGGTCGTCTATCTGTTTATCTACGAGTGGAGTACGCACGAATGTGGGGCATATAGCGTTTGCGGTTATTCCATGTTCTAGCATCTCTAACGCGGTTACCTTGGTAAGACCGATCACGCCGTGCTTTGCCGAAACGTAAGCGGATTTGAATTTAGCGGCAATAATCCCGTGTATGGAAGATATGTTTATTATCCTTCCCCATTTTTGTTTTATCATGTGTGGAAGTGCATATTTGGTGCAGAGGAAAGGGCCGGTAATCATAACCCCAATGAGCAGGTCCCATTTCTCTTCCGGAAAATCAATGATCGGGGATACGTGCTGTAGCCCGGCATTGTTGACCAGAATATCGATTCGACCAAACTTCTTCATGGTCTCGGCGATTAGATTCTTACAGTCCTCGCGCTTGGTGACATCGGTTTTGACGAAAAGACCGTCTCTACCCAGTTTTTGAATTTTCTCTACAGCCTTCTTCCCTCCTTCACCGTCCAAATCGGCTATGGTTATATTTACACCCTCTTTAGCTAGTCCCTCGGCTATGGCCAGTCCGATGCCGCTTGCCGCCCCGGTTACAACGGCTACCTTTCCGTCTAATTTCATTGCTTGACCCTCCTAAAGTTGTTCGCTCTAAAGTAGCACTGCGGGATATCCTATTCACTTAAACGAAGACTCTTAGTTTGTAATTTTATCTGGCTTTCCGGACTGATTAAACATCGAATTTTCTGAAGCAAATAGACGACGGTCATGTCGTTGGTTAAAGCCTTTACAAAATGGAATGGTATGGTGTATATTAGTGCACAAATTGCATAATGCTCTGACTTTGTGCTTTTTTTCAATATTGAATAGCGAAAATACTTAAAGGAGGAGGTAGGACATGTCAATCTTCAAGAAGCTTTTTATCGTGCTGTCGGTAGGTGTTTTTGTAGTGGGTTTGAGCGCCTGTCCGGAGAGGGCGGAGAAACCGACTGAAGAAGCGGGTGAGGCGGTGAAGGAAGGCGCGGAAAAAGCCGGCGAAGCAATGGAAGAAGCTGGAGAAAAAGCCGGTGAGATGGTGGAAGATGCTGGAAAGGCGGCAGTAGGTGCGGCTGAAGATGCGGCGGAAATGGCAGAGGAAGCTGCAGAGAAAGCCGGCGAAGCGATGGAAGATGCCGCCGAGATGGGAAAGGATGCAGCCGAGGAAACCGGTAAAGCGATGGAAGAAGCCGGTGAAAAGATGGAGGAGGCAGCGGAAGAAATGAAGAAGGAAGGCGAGGAAATGATGGAGCACGGGAAAGAGATGATGGAACATGAAACGGAAGAAGCCCCTGCCCATTGAAAACTTTTCCGATTTAAGCTTTTAAATTCATTAAAGATTGCCGACGACAATATAAAAGGTTTACCGTAGGTAAAAGTACTTCGGTAGAGTACTTTTACCTACCCACTTAACTACTTTTAACACGCCAAGAAAAGAGTTTTACTTGGGCTAGGCTTATTGTTTTTCATCTTGTTTTGTTAACCGGTGAAATCAGCCGAAGCAGGTCGTATCGAGCAACTATTCCGACTGGTCTTCCCTCTTTATCAACAATGGGGATACGGTTTATATCATAGTGGAGCATCTTCTTCACTACTTCTTCGACGGTATCCTCCTCTGTTAACGTTATCACCGGACTGCTTGTCATTTTCTTGACACTCGTCGCCATTTACCGCTTGCACTCTTTTTAGAGCAACTTCTCTGGCTTAATCTGGTGACCAACGGCATTCAGGACGTCGCCCTGGCCTTTGAGCCCGGGGAGCCAGGGGCAATGTTGCGACCGCCCCGTAAACCGACCGAGGGTATTTTTAACCGGTTGATGGTTCAGCAAACGCTTGTCTCCGGTGCGGTCATGGGCTCTTTATCTTTTGGAGTCTGGTATTGGTTGTTGGAATCGGGTTGGGAGGAATTTGCGGCTCGCAATATAGTTTTATTGCTCATGGTCTTGTTGGAAAATTATCATGTATTCAACTGCCGCTCGGAATACCAATCTGTGTTCAAGATCTCGTTAAAGCAGAATGTTTTTCTCGTGGTGGGTGTTCTTGCGGCCCAGGGTATCCACATCATGGCTATGTATGTCCCGTTCATGCAGAAGGTTCTGCAAGTCTCGCCGGTTTCAATCGAGGAATGGTTTTTCCTGTTCCTCCTGGCATCGAGCATACTGGTGGTGATGGAAGTTTTTAAGATTCTAAGGAAGAATAAAAGTTAGGATGAAGATAGCTTTAAATGTTATATTGTTTACTGTTTTATCCGACCTATTCGTACTCCGTATATTTCACGATGGTTAGCTGTTCCTGATTTCAAGGAGCTTTTGTTTACATGCAGATACCTTTACTCAGCGAAATAGTCATAATATTTGGACTTTCCATTTTTGTTCTCTTCATATGCCACCGACTGCGTGTGCCCACCATAGTCGGGTTTCTCTTGACCGGAACGATAGCCGGGCCATACGGCCTAGCCTTGATAAAGCAGTCACACGAAGTGGAAACCCTGGCCGAGATAGGGGTTGTTCTACTGCTATTCACGATCGGTATTGAGTTTTCTCTGAAAAGTCTTCTTCACATCAGAAAAACAGTATTGTTAGGTGGTTCTCTTCAGGTGTTCATAACCATACTGGTCGTATTCGTCGTGGCTGAGCTCTTCGGTCGACCGTTTGGGGAATCGGTTTTTCTGGGATTTCTTATATCCCTCAGCAGTACGGCCATTGTGCTAAAACTACTCCAGGAAAGAGCCGAGGTTGATAGTCCACAAGGACGTACTTCCCTGGCTATTTTGATCTTCCAGGATGTGATAGTTGTTCCTATGATGTTGTTGACTCCCCTTCTCTCCAGAGGGGTAGAGAATGTGGGACAATCCCTCCTCTATCTTCTGGTCAAAGGTGTACTGGTAATCGCATTGGTGGTGGCAAGCGCCCATTACCTGGTACCTCGCCTGCTCTTTCAGATTGCCCGAACTAGGAGCCGGGAGCTTTTCTTGTTGAGTATAGTGGTCATGTGCTTTGCGGTGGCCTGGCTTACATCCAGCATCGGCCTCTCTCTAGCCCTCGGGGCATTCCTGGCCGGGCTTATCATTTCCGAGTCTGAATACAGCCACCAGGCGCTAAGCAACATCCTGCCTTTCCGTGACGTATTCCTCAGCTTCTTTTTCATCTCCATCGGGATGCTCCTCGACCTTGATTTTCTTTTCAGCCACCCATTTTTGATAGCAATGATTGCCTTGGGCGTGCTGATGTTGAAAACCATCACCGCCGGGTTTGCCAGCGCTTTGATCGGGTTTCCGCTTCGTACCACCATCCTGGTGGGTTTGACCCTAAGCCAGGTTGGAGAATTTTCCTTCATATTGTCTAGAACCGGTCTTCAAAACGATTTGCTTGATGGTAGCGTCTATCAAACCTTTCTCTCCGTTTCGGTGTTAAGCATGGCTGCTGCTCCTTTTATCATAGCTCTGGCCCCTCGCATCGCCGATTCTGTGTCACGGTTGCCACTGCCGGAAAGATTAAAATCAGGTTTATACCCTTACCGGGGGATAGATATTGCCGACCGCCAGGAGCGCCTCAGAGATCATCTCATCATAATAGGTTTCGGGGTTAATGGCAGGAATGTGGCCCGTGCGGCCAAAGCTGCGGGTATACCCTATTTAATTCTGGAGATGAACCCGGAAACGGTCAGGGATGAACAGGAGAAGGGAGAACTCATCTATTACGGAGACGCAGTTCAAGAGGCAGTGCTCGAGCATGCCGGTATAAAGGACGCCCGGGTGGTGGTGATAGCGATCTCCGACCCGGCAGCGACCAGACAAGTGACCTCCATCGCCCGAAGGCTAAACCCGAAGGTGTATATTATTGCCAGGACGCGCTTTATTCAGGAGGTCAATCCCCTGTACGAATTAGGCGCGGATGAGGTTATTCCGGAGGAATTTGAGACCTCGGTGGAGATCTTTACCCGTGTGCTGACCAAATACCTTGTTCCCAGAGACGATATCGAAAAGTTCATCGCCGAGGTGAGGTCCGACGGGTACGAAATGTTCAGGAGTCCTTCCAGGTCATCCCCGTCCTTGTTTGACTTAACCTTTCACTTTCCCAATGTCGAGGTTTGCACGCTTCAGGTGAGCGACAAGTCCCCTATAATCGGAAAGTCCCTGGCCCAGATCGAGCTTAGAAATAAATACGGGGTCACCCTTTTGGCGATTCGCCGGGACTCGAACATCTTGCCTAATCCTGGTGGAGATACCCAACTGGCTGCCAACGACATATTAATTCTACTGGGCGAGCCGGAAAAAATCGCCGGGGTCACAGGTGTGTTTCGGAATCAGGATTAATTTAGGGCTAATCCCTAAAGACTTTCGTTTCGAGCCCTAAACTCACATTCCTGAAGAGATGCCTTTTGATCTTGCGGGTTGTGGTCTTGGGGAACTCTTCGTACCTCACCGCAAAGTGCCTAATCCTCTTGTACGTCTCCAGGTCCCGGTTGGCTTTTCTGGTCTCCTCTTTCAGGAGTTTCCACACGTTTTCATCGCTTAACTCCTCTCCCAAGCTGCCCAGTTTTGTTCGGACCTCCTCCATGTTGGGATGGATTATAGCCTGAATATTCTCATCGTCCGGGCTGAACACCAGGGCCTCTTCGATGTATGGCGATTTTGTCAGCTTCTCCTCTATTTCCTCCGGGAATACGTTCTTTCCTCCCTTGGTAACTATCACGAACTTTTTTCTGCCGGTTATGTATAGGTAACCCTCCTCGTCAAAATAGCCCACATCCCCGGTTAGTAGCCATCCGTCCGGGGTCAGTACTTCTTCCGTAGCCCTTTCGTTTTTGTAATACCCCTTCATTATGTTCGGCCCGCGGGCGATTATCTCGCCGTTTCCCTCGCCGTCCATATTCCTTATCTCGACCTCATCGCTGGGTATGACCATGCCCACACTATCGTTATTGGGGTTCGAGGGGGGATTAACGCTTATAAGCGGTGCTGCTTCGGAAAGACCGTAGCCTTGTATGATTGGAAAGCCCAACTCCTCGAGCCCTCTGGAAACCCAGCCGGGCAGGGCGGCACCGCCGCATACTATAAGCCTTATTCTTTGAAGTCCTAACCTCTCCTTAATCTTTTTGCCGATCAATCTCTTTGGCAGGATGTTGGTTACGAAGGCTCTTAAGCCTTTCTGGTTGGATAGCTCTTTATTCATCCGCTGGTAGAGCTTCTCCAGAATCAGTGGGGAATTAAGCCAGAGGGTCGGCTTAGCACTCCTCAGGTCCTCTATCATTTCGTTCGGTTTCAGGCTTCTGGCGTAAAATACGCTCATACCGTTATAGAAAGGGGTGAGAAGCCCACCAGTGCATTCGTAGGAGTGATGGATAGGTAGGATGGAAAACATGCTATCTTCCGGGTTGAATTCTATGGCGCTGTAGATATCGTCCACGTTTGACATGATGTTACCGTGGGTCAGCATCACTCCCTTGGGGTCGCCGGTTGTTCCGGAGGTGAATAGAATTTCCATTAGGTCGTCAGGCGAAACCGTGTCCCTATCCACCCCGGTCGAATAGCGGTTGTATATATCTTCAAAATCATCCATCAAAATGATATGTCTCAGTTGCTCCAATTCGTCGGAAATGGATTCAACGTAGGGAAGAAACGAGCGGGATAAGATTATGGCCTTAGCCCCGGAGAATTTTAGGATCGGCTTGTAAGAGTCGGGTGAGGCCCTGGCATCAAGAGGGATGGCGGTGGCGCCCACCCAGGCTACGGAGAAGTAGGCTATCCCCCACTCCGGCCTGTTTTCTCCGAGAATGGCTATGTGGTCACCCTTCCCTAAGCCCAGTTCCCTCAGATGCCTGGAAATGCGCTTAACGTACTCCAGGGTCTGACCGAAGCTGATTTCATACATCCTGTTCTTTCTGGGCATCATGAATGCTGTTTTGTCTTTATATTTCTCAGCACTACTCTCCAGCATCTCCGGGATGGTTCTGATACCCAGCCCTGGTTTTATTACCGGAATTTTTCTTATAGGTTTATTCAGCTTTTTCATATATGAAATTTCTTAAAATTAACTAGCTCCGATTAACAGACGAATATTATACCAATTCCTTAAGGTTATCTTTAGTTTCTTTTAGATTAGGTTGGGAAGAGATTACAACTAGTAAACAAATATAATTTCCAGAAATACCTTTTTGTCTCCGTGCTCTCTGTGGCTATAGAACTTTAAGCATTTACGCTTTTTCCCCAAATTGCCGGATCCACTCCCCGAGCTTTTCCCTGTCGATAAGTGTGCACCCGCTCGGCCCCGCTCTCTCCACGGCGTCATCGGTGAAGTAATTGTTGCTGATAATCATGGACCGGTCGCAACCATACCGGTGTTTTTCCCTCTCCAGGTCGTTGACTATAGCACCGGATATGGGAGATGCTTGCCGCTTGATCTGGACGGCGTACCTGCTCTTATCCTTTTCGGCGATCAGGTCAACACCGAGGTTAAAAGAGCCTTCCGGTGTCCTCAAATTAAAGCCTTGTCTGGTCAATAATGCTCCGATGTATTTTTGATATTGGGCAAGGTCTAGGACGTCTATCCCGGACTGCTCTAGTGCCTGGAGATGTTTCTCCCTTTTCTTTTCGTTTGTTCTTAGTTTTGTTCGTCTCAGCAGCTTGTATAACGCAGTAATGATTATTAACCCGGCGATCCCGGCGGCGATTTTCACTTTTTCGCTCTTAATGTCCTTCCATATGTCTTCAACTTTGATTGTTAATGAGTCTAGTTTGTCTTCAGGGGCGAATTTTTTCATCGAACCTTTATGCTCTTCAGGGACTTTTTCCGGGTCATCGGTAACATGGGTTACGCCCTTCTCGTCGACCCACTTATACAGCTTGCCGGCGAGTGAGGTAATGGGTATCAGAAAAAGAAGACAAACGACCGGTAATATGAAATTCCTTGTCCTCATAGCTTATTCTAAATTATATCTACAGAAATGGGGTTTTAACTTAATGATACTCAGTAGCTCTGGTGTCACTGCTATTTTGTCATTGCTGCGAGCAAACGTGAGGGAGCTTGTGAGGAATTTTATTCGACTTCAGATATTCTCCTCCTTCCTGTTATTCCCACATGTTACCCGATTAATACTTTCGGGTACGAGCTTAAGTGGGAATCCAGTTTTTTAAAAAATGGATCCCCGATTAAAGAATTCGGGGATGACATGCGGAGAGGACACTATCTCGTTGCTTTACCCCTCGCAATAACACATGAGGGAGTGTAATTCCAAGAGCATAACCTTCACCCTTTCTGCCGTGATA
Source organism: Thermodesulfobacteriota bacterium (assembly GCA_035559815.1). Classification (NCBI taxonomy): domain Bacteria; kingdom Pseudomonadati; phylum Thermodesulfobacteriota; species Thermodesulfobacteriota bacterium. The sequence goes on along the minus strand of DATMAT010000057.1, from coordinate 6,068 downwards.
CTGAGTTCTAAACCGTTTTATTATTTTGAGTTTCCTATTGCCAAGGATAATATAAATTATGTAGAATGTGCTTATAGAGATAATTCAAGGAGGAGATGAGAAATGGACCTAAAAAAGGTAATTGACGGATTGAACAAGGGGCTTTCACTAGAATACGCAAGCATAATACAGGGACTTCAGCATAGTTTTCTGGTCCAGGGTTTATTCCGGGAATCGATAGCCCCAATGCTCAGGGGGCATGCGGAGGAGTCGCTCAAGCACGCGAAGATGTTGGGTGAGAAGATAGCCGCCCTGGGCGGGCTCCCAACCGTAGAACCTGCACCGATAAAGCAGGCTACTGACCTGACCGAGATGTTGAAACAGGACTTGGAGCTGGCTTATCAGGTGTATGAGCATTACGAGTCCCTCTTAAAACTGGTGCAGGATGATACTCCTCTCCGGGTGATGATCGAGAACATGGTAGAAGCGGAAAAAGAAGATTGTGAGGAGCTGGAGAAGATACTGGAGCTAAAGAAAATTAAGGTCAAGGATAAGCAGCTAAAGTTTAGCGTAAAATAGTTTGTCTGGTTTCTCTCTTAAATATGGAATATAAAAAGGCGGGAAGAATTGACTCCCGCCTTTTTTATTGGCTGACATTGCTTTTAAATTAAAGTGGTAAGCTAACAACCTTCCTTGAGGCCGGTAGCTCGTCTTGCTTTATGAGCTTTCTTTGAAGATCGTTATCGGTTCTGGAGAGCACCCGTCCCAGGGCTCTAGCCTGATTCGAGTCGAGGGGCAGGGTCTTCTGCACGTACCAGCCTATACCCTCGCCGAAGCTGAGTAGGCGTATTTCATACCTATTTTTGCTTCCATCCTCTACCACAACCACCTCTACAATGTGGTCGTTTTCATCCCCGCTTATACTTCCGAGTAGCACTTCATTAATTGCTGTATTCATTACTTACCTCTACTCCTGTTGATTTTAATCAGTTCCTAGATTAATGATAACAAATATCAATTTCACCCGATTTCTAATGAATTGTCAAATTGAAATTTTGCTTACCGGCACTGTGGTCTAAAATAATTAAAGACCAACGATTCAAACGGCTAAAACAAGGGCTTTAGATAGATAAAACGTCTTTTCAAAATCGGGTCACCCTCTTTTGTGTTCGCTATCCAAAGACCATATTTGTTGAAATATCTCTTCTACACCTCTGTGACATTCCCTTCTACACTAAGACACCCTGTCCCTACGGGACACCCCCTCTCTGGAGGGACACACCCCGGCTCCTCGGGCCACCCCTCTCAAGAGGGGATTTTTAATCAACTCCACTCTTGCTAAGGAGCACAACTAAGTCCCCTCTCAAGAGGGGATTTAGGGGTGTGTAATGTGTATGAGATGAAGAGATGTACAATCATCACATACAATTCCAAGCTAAAAGAAAAGCTTCATAACCTGGCCATATAACTGGTAGTGCCTAAAAAATAAGGAACACATCTTCCACCCTTTGACCCTTCGGCGTAGCTCAGGACAGGCTGGGGCTAAACAGGCCCCCTCGACTTCGCAATGACACGACTGAGTACTTACGCATGTAATTGGTATTCTAGAGCTTGCCGCGGGGTGGTTGATTTTTACCGGTTCTTCTAGAAATTGAGAAAAGGGTAAATACAGATTAGTATTACGGAATGGATTTATATGCTCTCATCATGGCCGGGGGCGAGGGGAAGAGGTTCTGGCCTCTAAGTAGGAAGGACAAGCCCAAGCAATTCCTCTCTCTGGTTAGTGGGAAGTCCATGATAAGACAAACTGTGGACCGGGTCCTTCCCATAATTCCCATCGAGAAAATCTTTGTAGTAACCCTGGAAAGGTATGCCCGGGAGACCTTGAGACACGTGTCCGAACTCCCCGCCGAGAACCTGATCCTCGAGCCTGAAGGGAAAAATACGGGCCCGGCGATTGCCGTTGGAACACTCCGGATAAAGAAGCTCTCGCCTGATGCACTGACAGTGGTTCTGCCCGCAGACCATGCCATAGGGAAGGAAGAGGTTTTCAGGGAGGTTATTCTTTATGCGGCACAAATAGCGAACATGAGGCTTCAGAATAATGATCATCCTCTAATAACCTTGGGCGTTAAACCGGTCAGACCGGAAACGGGCTATGGATATATAAAAGAAGGGGAAACCATCGATAAATCAAATAGATTTGAGGTTAAAAGGGTGGAACGGTTCACCGAAAAGCCGGATTCGACGACTGCTCGACGGTTCTTAGAGCAGGGGGGCTATTTATGGAACAGCGGAATATTCATCTGGAAAGCCTCTTCTATCCTCGATGCCTTTGAGAAGCTCCTTCCCCATTGGAGTAAACCTTTAGACAGCTTACTCGATGATTTGAATACCAACCGGGAGAATACGGGTCTTATCCGGTTTTATGAACAAATCGAGCCCGGGCCTATAGATAAGCTCATCCTGGAAAAGTGGGGAAATACGCTGGTGATACCGGTAGATTTTCCATGGAGTGATATCGGCAGTTGGCAGGCATTGGACGAGTTCCTGAGGAAGAGCGATGGGGAAAACATCCTTCGGGGAGAAGCAGTAGCGGTCGATTCCACATCCTGCCTGGTGTTTGGAGATAAGAGGTTGATTGCCGTTGTCGGGGTGAAGGGTTTAGTTGTAGTGGAGACCGACGATGCCATCCTGGTCCTAGACAAGGAAAAGGCGCAGGACGTGAAGAAGGTGGTGGAAAAGCTGGAGAAGGAAGGGAAGTTGAAAGTTGAGAGTTAAGAATTAAGAATGAAAAGTTAAGATGTAAAAATTTTTCGCTCTTCACTCATCATTTATTTCGATTGCAAATAGCCTTAAAGTATCCTAAAATTAGCAAATAACCGAGTGTAATTCCTTAACTACTATGAGAGAGGGAATTCTATTTATAGTTTCCGGGCCATCAGGCAGCGGCAAGACTACCTTGGTGAAACAAATCATTCACAAAATTGAGAATATCAAGTTCACCGTTTCATTCACCACCAGAAAGAAGAGGCCCGGGGAAGTGGAGGGGGTAGATTACAGATTCGTTTCAGAGGACGAGTTCCAGGATATGGCCAAAAACGGCCGGTTTGCTGAATGGGCCGTCGTCCATGGCCAGCATTACGGAACCCCGGCCGCGGAGCTGGAGCAGGCAAAAGAATCGGGAATTGACCTCCTTCTGGATATAGACGTTCAGGGGGCCAGGAGCGTGAGGAATAAGTATGGCTCCGGGGTATACATATTCGTTACCCCTTCATCCTTGGATGCTCTGAAGGAGAGGTTGGTCAAGAGAAAGAGCGACGATATGTCCGAGATCAAAAAAAGGCTCGAAGATGCAAAAGGGGAAATGGAAGAAGCCAAATTCTATGATTATATTATTATCAATGACTCTCTTGACGAGGCGATAAAGAATCTCACCGCCGTCATACTGGCAGAGAGGTGTAGAAAAGAGAGGGTCCTAGGGCAGCTAATAATTGAGGGTATATAGACGGTTATCCGTTTGTGGACGACAAAGGGATACAAGATACTAATAGAAATACTCGGAAATTCGTGCATCGTGCATCATTAATCATGCATCGTTTTTATGAGTGGCTGTCAATAAATGATTCGGCTTAACGACATAATCGAGAAGGTTAATTCTTATCTCTACCTCCTTGAGCCGGAGCTCGAGGTTATAAAGAGCGCCTATGTATTCTCGGCAAAGGTTCATGCCGGGCAGAAGAGAAGCTCAGGGGAGCCTTATCTTAGCCATCCGCTCGAGGTTTCGGCAATCCTGGCTGACATGAAACTCGACGTAGCCTCAATAGTAACCGGTCTTCTCCACGACACGGTGGAGGACACCCTGGCCACACTCGAAGAAATAGACTCCCTATTCGGCAAGGAAGTAGCGTTTCTGGTGGATGGTGTCACCAAGATAAGCCGTCTGCCGTTTACATCAAAGATTGACGAGCAGGCGGAGAGCTTCCGGAAGCTGATACTGGCCACGGCAAAAGATATAAGGGTGGTTCTCATAAAACTGGCCGACCGCCTCCACAACATGCGCACGCTTCAGCATCTGTCCGAGGATCGTCGGAGAAGGATAGCCAGGGAGACCTTCGAAATATATTCTCCGCTTGCCCACAGGCTCGGAATTGAATGGGTCAGGACCGAGCTCGACGACCTGTCTTTCCGCTTCCTCAACCCCGAGGAGTATGAGATGATCTCGGCGAGGGTGGCTAAGAAGAGAAAAGAGTGGGAGAAATACGTCGAAGAGGTAAAGGGGATACTGTCGAAACAACTGTCTGAATTCGGTATAAAGGCCGAGATTACCGGCAGGATCAAGGGCATCTATGGAATACACAACAAAATGCAGTCTCAGAACATCGATTTCGATAATGTATACGACATAATAGCATTCCGGATTATTACCACCTCGCTCAGGGAATGCTACGAAGCCCTCGGGGCCGTGCATTCCGCCTGGAAGCCTATCCCCGGAAGGTTTAAAGACTTCATCGCTCTACCCAAAGGTAACGGATATCAGTCCTTACATACCACGGTTATTGGTCCCTTCGGGGAGAGGATGGAGATACAGATCAGGACACGCCGGATGCACGAGATAGCCGAACACGGCATCGCCGCTCACTGGAAATACAAAGAAGGGAGGATCGAGAGCGGCGATAGCGACAAGATTTATGCCAACTTGAGACAGTTGCTCGAATGGAAGGATATAAAGGATCCCACCGAGTTTCTGGAGGCGGTCAAGGGAGACCTGATACCGGGTATGGTTTACGCCTTTACCCCAAAGGGCGACCTGAAAGAACTTCCTAGCGGGGCAACCCCGGTCGATTTTGCCTATGCTATTCATACGGAGGTGGGAAACACTTGCACCAGGGCCACAGTCAATGGAAAGATCGTCCCGCTGGACTACCGGCTCAAAAGCGGTGACACGGTGGAGATAACGACCTCGCCGGACAAACATCCAAGCCGCGACTGGTTAAAGTTTGTGGCCAGTTCCAGGGCTAAGACCAAGATCCGTTCCTGGCTCAGGACCGAGGAAAGGCAGAAGTCTAACCTGGTCGGCAAGTCTATTTGCGAGAGGAAGTTCAAGCAGCACGGTCTCGATTTTCAGGAGATGCTTAAAAAAGGGGAGCTGGACAGTGCGCTCTCCGAGCTTGGGTTCAAGGATGTAGAGGATTTCTACCTGGCCGTGGGATTCGGAAAGGTTTCGGTTGCTGATTTACTGAAGATAGTCCTGCCTAAAGGAACGTTCGACCAACCGCCCGAGAAGGAATCCAGACTGCAGAGAATCATCAAGACCCTCACCGGTTCAACGACCGGCGGGGTGCTGGTCAAGGGTTATGACGACGTTATGATAAGATTCGCCAACTGCTGTGGAGCATTGCCTGGGGAAGAGATCGTGGGATACATAACCCGGGGCCGCGGTCTGACCATACATAAGCACAACTGTCCGCAGCTCCTAGATACAGACCCGGCCCGCCGGATAGAAGTGGAATGGGACCGGAGCTTCAAAGGGCCTCGTTCAGCAAAGATCATGGTCATTTGCAGCGACCGCCCGGGTATGCTGTCGAGCATTACCCGTTCTATTGCATCATCTGATGTGAACATATCCAAGGCGGAGATACACTCGACCGAGGTGGACAGGGCGGTGGGTACGTTTGACGTGGACGTCTCCGACCTCAGCCAACTGGAAAATTTGATAAATTCCATAAGGAAGGTGAAGGGTGTTATCTCCGTTGAGAGGATAGTGGGTGTTGAAGAGTCATAGTCCTTCGGCAGTTTGGAGTTCCGAGTTAGTTTTTTCCTCAAACTCTAAACTTTCAACTCTCAACTCTAAACTCCACGAAGTGGTAATGTTGAAACGGACTATTTACCCGTTTATACTCAAGGCCTTATCATGTTAGGATTCTGGTCAAAAGAGTATCAAATCAGGAAAAGAGCGAAGCAGGCAGTTACCACAACCCGTTCCATTCTCAAGAAAAACGCCTCGAAGATAGAGCCAAAGCTTGCCGATGCGGTGAGGGAAAAGCTTGGCCTCACCGAGAGGGCATTGGCCGGCGGGAGCCCGGGGG